>NZ_CP083953.1:300000-494461 GCF_006442545.2 Mesorhizobium sp. B2-1-8 | reverse complement strand
TGATCCTGTTCCCCTTCTTGACCGTCAGTTGTTCTGCAAATGTGCGGTTTGCTTCGATGGCTCGGTCGATGCCGGCTCATCAGACGTACTCGATGGTTTGGCGCGCTGCGTTGCGCGCGTCGTCACATGCCGGACGAGTCCTTGACCGCCCAGAACCCTGAACAGCTGAGGACACAAGACCGTCCAACCGATTTTACCAGTTTCTCAGATTACACAAATCGGTCAAAACGAGCAATATCGGCACATTCGTCTTGGGTCAAGCGGCGACATCGGCTATATCGATGAAAATCGCATTTCTGTGTAAACGCACGTAGGGAAAGGGTTCGACGACCCATTTGCTGATTTGACCGATGTAAGATGGATTTGACTGGTTTACCGATGTATCCTAGCTTGACACGGCAAATTTTTGGGGCCGAGGACGCAAACGACGTTGTCGTAGTCCGGCGCGGCCGCGATTAACTACGGTTGGGCAATGACTCAAATGGTTAAAGGCAGATTCGGTCCATGAGATTTTCGGGGTTTCGGCAGGAAAAGATTCTGGAAATACTGCGCTCGAATGAACGCGCGAGCGTCAGTCTGCTCGCCGATCGCCTCGAAGTCAGTCCCGAGTCCATCAGGCGCGATCTGCGTCTACTCGAAATGAATGGCTTTGCCCGGCGCGTCTATGGCGGCGCGGTCCTGACGCCGACCGAGGGCGACAAGCCGTTCGGCGAGCGCAACCGGGTCAATGCGCCCGAAAAGAACCTGATTGCCGAAAAAGCCGCCAGCCTGGTCCAGAACGGCATGAAGATCTTCGTCAGTTCGGGCACCACTACGCTGGCCTGCGTGAAGCACCTTCACAAGCATCAGGACCTGACGATCTTCACGAACTCCATCGCTATCGCGGCGCATTTCTTCGCCCACGGCTGGGGCACCAGCGTCCGCGTGCTAGGTGGTCCAATGGTGCCGGAATATCAGGCAACGTTCGGGCACTCCACCATCATGGCGCTGAACGGGCACAGGTTCGACCTCGCTTTGATGGGCGCTAGCGCCGTCCATGTCGATCACGGCTTCATGGGCTTCGGCGAGGACGAGGTCGCCCTTCACGACGAGGCGAGGCGTCAGGCCGGCACCACCGTCATGGTGGCCGATCCATCGAAGTTTGGGCGCTTCGGCTCGGTTCGAGCCTTCGGGCTCGGCGACGCCCACCATGTCATCACAACTAAAGGCGTCGGCGAAGAATTCGTCCAGCGCTTCGCCGAACTGCGCGTCGACCTCATCCGCGTTTAAGAGCGTCTCGGCGCCGATAGGCACGTCGGCACTTTACTCACCCCCGCATAGATGTAGCATTGCGTTTCCTGCTCGCGCGCCTGTCCCCCGCTCCCTTTCGTGGACGGGCCGTCCCGGGCGGGTTGTGTTTACTTGGATTTTACACGGGTTCCGCTGGCTTCATGGAAATTGCTCTGTCGCGAAAGGGTATGGATCGCCACACAAGCCCGATGAACGTTCATCGCCTCACGCCCGCAACGAAAGAACTCCGCCCCCTTTTTGCGGACGACCGCACGGTGCCGGCCGACCTGTGTCTTGAAACGCCTGACGAGCCCGGCTCCTTTGGTGCCGGACCGCAGCTGTGCAGATCGGCACTGGAGATGGAGCCGGGCATTCTCGTCCCGTCGCATCGCGGCGTGGACAGCACCCGCCTGCTTGTCTCGGTCGATGGCCAGCATCCGTCGCTCCTGCTCAAAACCATCCAGCCCGACCAGCGCCGCTTCATCGATGCGGCCGCATCCTTCGATGCGCAGCACAAAGCGGCCAGCCTCGGCTGCGCGCCCAAAATCCTTGCCATCGATGCGCGGCGCGCGACCTGCATTATGGAATATCGCGACGGCTGGGCGACCGCCCGTGTCAGCGACCTAAAAAAGCTGGACGTCCTCAATGACGTGATAGGCCTCAAGCGCAGGATCCACGGCGGACCACGCTTCACGATCCCGGTGTCGCCGTTCGACCGGATCCGCGCGCTGAAGCTGGAATGCGATCGGGTCGTGGCCCAGGCTCCTCCTGACCTTCCGGTCCTGTTCGAGCAGGTCTTGCGCTTTGAACGCATGATCGCCGCGTCAGGGGTCGACAGTGTGCCCTCCCATGCCGACGGCCTAGCCTCGAACATCCTCATCGGACCAGATGGTCGGATCGAGCTCGTGGATTTCGACGGTGCCGGCAACGTCGACCCCTATTATGAGATAGGGATGCTGGTCAACGAGGTTTTCGAAGACGAGAATGATTTCCTCCCGGCCCTCGAAATGTTCGAAGGCACGCCTAGGCCGGCAAGTCTCCGTCGCGCGCGTCTCTACGCGATCGCCGACGATCTCGCATGGGGTCTCTGGGGTCTCGTCATGGACGCTACCTCGCAACGCAAGGATGTCGAGTTCTACCGCTACGGGTTCTGGCGCTTCATCCGCTGCCGCGCTGCGCTCGGAAGCGTCGATTTCGGCTCGTACGCCATCTGAGAACCTGTCATGGAACGGAAGTGCGGGGAAGGCCATTCACCCTCCGAGCGACAATTGGAGACAATGCTCTCCATGGTACCGGCATGGCTGGGCAGGGACATCTATTACCGGCCGATCTTCGGCGGCTTCAGCAATTCCAATTGGCACGTCAGGATCGGAGGTGAACGGCAGGCCTTTTTCGTGAAGATGCCCGGCCCCGGAACCGAGAAGTTCATCGATCGCAGCGCCTCGCTCGAGGCCGGCAGGCGCGCCCACCTGCTCGGCATCGGGCCTCGCATCTACAATGATCTCAGCCACTGCGGCGTCGAAATCTGCGACTTTGTCGAGCGGTCTCGCCCCTGCACGACGCGCGACTTCCATTCCGCGGAGATCAGGACCCGCACCATCAGCCTATTCCGAACCTTCAACGATTCCCCTCCGCTCGGCTTGACCAAGACCCTGTTTGATATGATCGAGGAGCATATTGTCCAATTGCGTGAGCTCGGCGGCGCGTTCTCGCGCGATTTTCCTGCCATTCACGCGGAGTACCGCGCCGCGCGCGCGGCGCTGGAAGCGTCAGGGCTGGATATCGTCCCTTGCTACAACGATCCGGCGCCCGGCAACTTCCTGCTGAGCGAGGACGGCAGGATCATCATCGTCGACCTCGAATACGCGTCAAACAACGACCGCTGCTGCGATCTCGCCACCTGGTGCGGGGAAATGGTCCTGAGCGACGCGATGCAAGATGAGGCGATCGAATGTTATTTCGGTCGTGTCGAGGCCAGCATGAAGGCGCGCATGCTTATCTACCAGATGCTGGGTGATCTGAAATGGTCGCTGTGGTGCATGATCCAGAACATGACCTCGAGCATCGACTTCGACTTTTACAAATATGGCGCTTGGAAGCAGATGCGCCTGCGCTCAATTCTTAAGAACCCGTATTGGAACCGCGCCCTCACGTCTCTGTAGGAGCCGCCAGCTCCTGGCTCGAGGCTTCCTTGCCAGTCGAGGATTGTCGCGACATCTGGGCGGAGTGAAGGACACCGGTGGAATGGCTCCTTCCTGCCCCGAACGCAGGGTCAGCTTGCATGCTGACCTCCAGGTCGCCGGCAAGGCACGGGCCAGCCGAATGGTAGTGAAAGCAGGACTGCCAGCGCTGCCGCTTCTTCTTCGAGCCGATGGGCTGCCCGAAGTGATCCGCACGGTGATGCAAGAGGTGTTCGAGGCGGAGATAGAGAGGCCGTGAGGCTTCGAAGAGCGAACGCACGCCATAGCGGCTGGGTTATCCCTCGGGTTACTGCGGCCGCAAACTAGTCACGCGAGTGGGCAAGCTTGCTACGTGTTCCGCAGCACCGGGCCGGCCGCTTCTCCGTGTTCAGGTCGATCGCGCAGTCTGCGACAATCTCAGGGCCGCCGTCACTAATCCCTACGCCACGGCCCGGTCTCAACCGGATCCTATGCGGAGATAGCGAGCCACGGCACCGCAGTTCTCGCGGCCAGTCCGAGACCTCAGGGCACCGACTAGCTGTTCTGCCAGGTGGTGGCCGAGCACGCCCCTTTTACGGGGGCGGCGACAACGGATCGGGGCCCGGGCGCATTTTGTTGGCGTCTTCGACTTTGGCGGGCCGGTGCGCGCAGATCCATCGAGATCGATCCAGCCGCCTTGCTACGGCCGCTTGCGGATTACCAGGCGGCTGTATGAAGGGGCGACTTGCTCATCGCAACGCTCGACTGGCTGAAGCTGACGGCGATCCGCGATCAGCTCGACACGCTGCTGGTCGAAGCCGCCCGCTCGAAGATGACGTTGCGCGAAGCCCCGGTGTCGCGCGAGATCGCCCGGCGCGACGAACGGCGTATCTCCATGTCGAGCAAAATCGCCCAGTTGCCCTTCGTGCGCGAGCTGGATGGCTTCCACTCGCTGCCCAGCCGTCGCTGGATCAGTGGCAGATTACAGAGTTGTCACCTGCCGTTGGATCGACACGCTTCTGTTCCTCGGGCCGCCCGGCACAGGCAAGATGCATCTGGCCGGGCCCTTGGCCGTTAGGCGATCCGCATGGCCAAGCCTATCCAAAGCCCAATTCCAAAGAGTCACAGCCTCTGTTCAGAGGTATCAGTTTACTTATGCGACATCCGGGATTCGATAAATGCGCCGAGCCGTGTCGTGAAACAGCGCTCGCTGTTCGGCGGCGGTGAATTCGGCGGCGACAGCCCGATAGATGGCATAGGTTTCGCGATAGGTCGCATGCAGACTCGTCACCGGGAAATCGCTTGCGAACATGGTCCGTTCGGGGCCGAAAGCCTCAATGCAATGCAGAATTAGCGGCCGGATGCTAGCGAGAGTCCAGTCGGGATCGTAACCGGTCAGGGCCGAGATCTTGATGGCGACATTGCCGGCACTCGCCAGTTCGGCGATGCCTCGATGCCAGGCGACCATCGCGTCGGCCTCGCGGTCGATCGGGCTGCCGCTATGGTTCAGCACGAATTGCTGGTCGGGGAAAGCCGCGGCAAGCCGGCCTGCATCGGCCAATTGGCCAGCAAAGATCATCAGATCGAAGCTCAACCCGTGGTCGCGCAACCGCGCCAGCCCGCGCCGCCACGCCGGATCGTCCATAACGTCGCGTCGCGCGCGGAAAGATCTGGCGGGGTCGCGGTGCCAGCTCAGTATATCGCGGATGCCGACGACGTCGGGAAATACCGCCTGCCGCGCCAGGAGCTCCGGCGCATCCGGGCGGTCGAGCGCGACATGGGCGACGTAACGACGCGCAACGCCCGCGCGGCGGGCGAGCCCGTCAAGCCAACGCGTTTCGCCGACGCAGTCGGCGTCGAGCCATGCCGCTTCGACATGCACCGTTGCAACGACGTTCTGGTCTCTCGAGTCGGTAAGATAGTCGTCGATTAGGTAGTTGCGCCGCAATGGGGCATTGGCGTCCACGCCCGTTGCCGGAGGATCGAGCAAGGGGTGCTTGCCCGACCCGATATCCCAAAGATGATGGTGCGGATCGATAACGGGGCCGCAATAGGAGTTGGGCATCGGCAATCCTCATTCGGGATGCGAAGCTAGGGTCAATGGGTCCGACAGCGGGAACTCGGGTGCCGGCGGCGTGCCGCCCAGGATGTTCGAGAGCTCGCAGGCGGCCTTGAATTGCAAAGCCGCCGCCTGCTGGATCGGCACCCGGCCGCGCACCGACTGAAGGAAAGGCATGGTCAGCGCCGCCAATGCCTTTCCATGTCCGTCCAGGATCGGAAAACTCACATCGGTGATACCGGCAATGTTTTCACCCGCGATAAGCTCGTAGTGTCGCGCAGCGATGGCTTCGACGCGCTGGCGCACACGGCGCAATTCCGCCCGATCGATGCCGTTGGCGGCCAACGCGTCGAAATTCCACTTGCGCACCGCTGGTGGGTGGAAAGCGAGGATCACCCGGCCCGAGGCGGTATGCTCAGCCGGGCCCGATGTACCGAGCCGCACCCTGAAGCCGAGCGGCGCCGGACTGTCGGCATAGGCGACGGTGCGGATGGACGCCCCCTCCAGCACCGTCAGCAGGATCGATTGCTGCGTCTCGGCCGCGAGCCGCAGCAGGATCGGATTGGCCGCCGTGGTGAGCATCTCGATCGGCGGGAAAGCGAGCGCCAGGTCGTAGAGCTTCATCGACAGCCGGAACGAATCGTCCTGCGGTCCTCTGCGGATGTAGCCACGGCGCTCCAGCGAGACGACCATGCGGTAGACCTCCTGCAGCGAGCGGCTGAGTTGCTGGGCGATCTGGCTCTGGGTCAGTCCTTCGGATTGCCGCGCAAGCAATTCGAGCACGTCCAGGCCCTTCTCCAGCGCAGGCGCGAGATAGGCTGCCTGCCCCTCCTTGGGCGACTTGTCCGCCCGCGCGCCCACATCGCCTTTCCTTGGCCCACCCATTCCGATTCTCGTCTCTTTCGTTTCGGTCCCGCAGGAATTTGCTGATGTCGGCGGCGATTGACAAGCGCGTAACGTTTCTATTACCTATTAAAACATGCTATCATATATGAAATCAACAGGGGAACTCGACCATGGATAAGCATGCCTCGCGCCTACTTCTTTCAGCTCTTCTCCTCGCCGGGCTGGCCACTCCCGCTCTCGCCGACGGCAAGGCGGCGCTTGCGACGCTGCCGGACAATTTGCGCGGCCTCTATGTGGGGGCTGAACAGAATGTGCAGGCCTCGACCTTCCACGGCTTCGCCATGCCGGTGAAGCCGTGGAAGTGGTGCCATTCGGAATCGTATCAGGGGAATCCCTGGCGGGTGGCGCTGACCAACCACTTCAAGAGCCTCGTCGGCGCTTTCCAGGCCGACACAATGTGCTGAGGGTCGAGGGCATTGCCGGCAGCCCGCTCGTCGCCGAGCAGCGCACCGGAGCCGACAAGGCGTTCGCGGAATCGCCCGACGTGAAGGTCGTGCGCGGCGTCAACGGCAACTGGACCGCGGCGGTGACCAAGACGGTGGTGCTGCAGGCGCTCGCCACCCATCCGGGTCCGGTCGACGCCGTGTGGACCTCGGGCAGCGAGGCGCGCGTCGTGGCCGAGGCTTTCGCGCAAGCAGGCCGGCCGGCGCCCGTCATTACCGGCAGCGTTTCGGGCGATGCGCTCGGCTACTGGAAAGCGCACCCAGACTTCAAGTTCACCGGCGGCGCGCTGTTGCCGTCATGGACCGCGCAGACGGCCGTGCGCGTCGGCGTGCGGATGCTGCTGGGCCAGGAGCCCAAGGTGAGCCTGGTGGAAATCCCGGTCCCCGACGTCAAGATCGGCGACCTCGGTTCATGGTACCGCTCATGCATGACGGCTGATGCCGTGTCGGTCTTCCCGGTCGCGCCGCAGGATCCGATGCCGGAGGACCTGATGAACGGGTATTTCAAGAAGCCGGCGCCGACCCCGGAATTCGACTACGCCAAGACGCCGGATCCCTGCGCTCAGTAACACCCGTCGAGACCTCCCAAGGGCCCTCCTCGGAGGGCCCTTCCTCCCACCAGAAAATTTTTGGCAGAACCAGCATGAAGCTCGTCAGCACGGCCAGCACGGATATCGAATTCGAAAAGGACGGGAAGCAGATCGGCTTCGTCAACCTCCCGCTTTCCGTTCATGAGGATGCCTGGGGCGTCGTGCCGATTCCGCTCACCGTCATCAAGAACGGCAAGGGGCCGACCATCCTGCTGCAGGGTGGCAACCATGGTGACGAATATGAGGGGCCGATCGCGCTCGGCGAGCTGATCCGCGATCTCGATCCGGCCTCGATCTCGGGCCGGCTGATCATCGTGCCGGCGATCAATCTGCCCGCGGTCGTGGCGGGTCGGCGGACCTCGCCGGTCGACGACCTCAATCTCAATCGCATGTTCCCGGGCGATCACGGCGGCACCATCACCGCCCAGATCGCCGCCTACATCAGCGATGTCCTGTTCCCGATGGCCGATGTTTTCGTCGACCTCCATTCCGGCGGTTCATCATCGGTGAACGTGCCGAGCGTCGCCATCGAGCCAGCCGCCGATCCGGCGCATTTCAAGCGCAACATCGATGCGGTGGTGGCGTTCGGCGCGCCCATGGTCGTGGTCATCTCCAACCGCGGCGATCCACGAACCTCGACGGCCACGGCGGTGCGCGCGGGACTGACCGTGGTCGGCACCGAGCTCGCCGGCGGCGGCGCGGTGTCCATCGAGGCGCTGGCGGTCGTTCGGCGAGGCCTGCGCAACCTGCTGGCGCATTTTGGCGTGCTGCCGCCCGGAAAAGATGGGCCGCCCTCCATGACGCGGCCTGACATCTATGAGATCACTCCCGATGCCTACGTGCTTGCCACCGAGACAGGCGTGTTCGAACCGCTGCATCTCAACGGCGTTGAGGTGCATGCCGGCGAGCCGGCCGGGCGCATTCATTTCCTTGCCAATCCCGGCCGCGCCCCCGAAACGCTCTATTACCGGGCCGACGGCATCGTTTACGTCCGCCGCCAGCCGGGCCAGGTCAGGCCCGGCAACGTCTGCATGGTCGTGGCGACGCCCTATCGCGGTCAACTGCCGTGATCGGCCTCGACGATGTGCAAGCGGCGGCCGAACGCATAGCCCCATACATCAGAAGCACGCCGGTCGTGAAAGCGACGGCGACCCGGCGGCCATTGGCGGATGCCGAAGTCTGGATGAAGCTCGAGTCGCTGCAGCCGACCGGTTCCTTCAAGGCCAGGGGGGCGACCAACCGCCTGCTGACCACGCCCCGGCAAGAGCTCGCCGCCGGCATCGTGACCGCTTCGGGGGGCAATCACGGCCTCGCGACGGCGCGGGCGGCGACGATCGCCGGAGTGCAGGCGACGGTGTTCGTGCCAGAGACGGCCGAGCAGGCGAAGATCGAAAAGCTCCGGGCGTGGGGCGCCGAGGTCCGCGTCGAGGGCGCCGTCTGGGACGCCACCAGCCGTGCGGCCCTGGCGTTCGCCAGGGAGCGCGACGCAGCCTATTTCCACCCCTTTGCCGATCCCCAGGTCGTGGCCGGCCAGGGCACGATCGGGCTTGAGCTCATCGCGGCGCTGCCGGAACTCGACGTCGTGCTGGTCGCTATCGGGGGCGGCGGATTGATCTCCGGTATTTCAGTAGCCCTCAAGGCGCTGAAACCTTCGATCCGTATCATTGGCATCGAGCCCACCGGTTCGCCGACGCTCCAGGCCTCTCTTGCCGCCGGCCATGTGGTCACCCTGCCCGCTGTGACCACCCGCATCGCCACCATGGCTTGCGGACGAACGGACGAGCGCATCTTCGGCATCGTGCGCGATCATGTCGACGAGATCGTCCTGGTGACCGACGAGGACATGCTGGCGGCTGCTCGCTGGCTGTGGTTCGAATTCGGCATCGCGGCCGACCTCAGCGGCGCTGCCGGCATCGCGGCCCTGCGCTCGGGTAAGCTCCGTTTACCGCCGCGCGCAAGGGTCGCGACGCTTATCTGCGGCGCCGGCAGCAACGGCGTCGGCGCGGACGGCCAATGAGATGACCGGCGAGCGCGCCCCGATGCTCGAAGTGTGCGGTCTGTCGAAGCGCTATGGGGAGACACTGGCGCTGTCGAACGTCGACCTCGCCTTCCAGCCAGGCTCGGTCCACGCCATCCTGGGCGAGAATGGCTGCGGCAAGAGCACGCTGGTCAAATTGCTTTCGGGGATCGTCGCGCCCTCCTCCGGGAGCATCCGCATGCTTGGCCGGCCGGTCACCGGTTCCAATCCGGCGCGTATCCAGCAACTCGGTCTGGCGACCGTTTTCCAGGAAGTGCTGGTCGCCCCCCAACGCTCCGTGGCCGACAACATCGTGCTCGGCACCGGCTCGGCTTTCGGCTGGCCCGCCAGCCGCTCGGCGCGTCACGGCATCGCCGCCGCGGCTCTCTCCCGCATCACCGGCCTGCCGATCGATCTCGATGCGCCCGCCGGGTCGCTGTCGCTAGCGGTAGGCCAATTGGTTGTGCTGGCGCGGGCCCTGGTCCGCCGCCCAAAAATCCTTGTGCTTGACGAGGTCACCGCCGCGCTCGATCTCGGCGACCGCAACGCGGTGTTCGAGACGATCGAGGGCCATGCCCGGGCGGGCGGCCTGGTGCTGTTCATCTCGCACCGGATGGACGAGGTGATGCGACTCGCCCATCGGGTCACCGTGCTGCGCAACGGGCAACTGGTCGACACGCTGGAAACCGCCTCGGTTTCGGCCGAGCGGCTGCTGCAATTGACGGCGCCCGCCGCCGCCCGGGAGTTCGATCATGCCGTCTGAGCCGGCCCTGCGCGTCGAAGGCGTATCCCTTGCCCACAACACGCCGGGGCTGGATGAGCTCATCCATCCGGGAGAAATCGTAGGCCTCGCCGGTCTCGACGGCCATGGCCAGGACGCCTTCCTCGAAACGCTTGCCGGCTTGCGTGCCCCGGCCGGCGGGCGCGTCCTCGTCCATCATGACGCTGCCGGCTATGTCGAAATCGACGATTTCCGCCACGCGACACGGCTTGGCATTGCGTATCTCGCTCGCGACCGCAGAGCCAACGGCATCTTCCCCTCGCTGTCGATTCTAGATAATTTCAGCATGGTGACGCTGGAACGCGACCGTCGTTTCGGAATGATCAGCGCGCGCGCCAGGCGCGAGCGCTTCGAGCGCTACCGCGAGCGATTGTCGATCGTCGCGCCCAGCGGCAACAAGCCGATCACTGCGCTTTCGGGCGGCAACCAGCAAAAAGTGCTGCTGGCGCGCTGGCTGGCGCGCGAACCCAAGATCCTCCTTCTCAACAACCCGACGCGCGGCGTCGATCAGCGGACCCGTGAAACACTCTACCAGACCTTCCGCGACCTCGCGCGCCAGGATGGCATGGCGCTTGTCGTGTTGTCTTCGGAACTCGAGGAGATCTTGCGCCTCTGCGACCGGCTTCTGGTGGTCCGCGAGCATGGCCTCGTCGCCACCTTTTCGGGAGCCGCAGCACTGTGATCGCAGCAATGTTCGGGCGCGTCGCATGAGCGCCGCCGCGTCAGTTGCCGCCCGCGGCATCGGTGCGCTGTTGTCGGGACGTCGCGAGTCGGCACCGGCCCTGACCCTCCTCGTCGTCCTGCTCATCGTCAACCTGTGGCTGAACCGGGCCTGGGTGCTGCCGGGCTCATGGGGCACCGTCATCGGCCTCGCCGGTCCGACATTGGCGGCCGCCATCGCCTCTATGCCGGCGATCCTGGCCGGGCGCGGCGGCATCGACGTGTCGATCGGCCCGTTGATGGGCTTCATCAACATCATCCTTGTCAACGCGCTGGCAGGCGATCTCGGCATCGACCAGCCTTGGGTGCTGGTGCCGGTCGCGCTCGGGATCGGCGCGCTCGTCGGGCTTTGCAACGGGCTGCTCTCCGCGGTGCTGCGCATCCAGCCGATCGTCGCAACGCTCGGCACCTATCTGGTGCTCAGCGGCGTGACGCTGACCCTTTTGCCGGCGCCCGAGGGCGCCGCGCCCGCCTGGCTGAAAACCCTTGCCGGGCCCTACTCCATCGTGCCGCTCGCCGGCATGGCGGCGCTCTGGCTGCTGGCAAAGCGCCTGACCGTCTATGACTGGCTGATGGCATGCGGCAGCGACGACCGCGCCTGCTACACCGCCGGCGTTCCCGTCACCGGCGTGCGCGTCTTCGCCTACGCGCTCGGCGGTTTGTTCGCCGGCGCCGGAGGGCTTCTGCTCAGCGCGCTGCTCGGCTCGGCCGATCCCAATGTCGGCCCCACCTTCACGCTCGTCGCCATTTCCGGCGTGGCGCTCGGCGGCGTCAGCCTTGCCGGGGGCCGCGGCGGCTTCGCGGCTGCGGCGCTCGGCGCGGCGGTGATTTTTCTGCTGCAGAGCGCGCTCACCTATTTCAACGTCTCGAGCTTCCTGCTGCATACCCTATACGGCATCATCCTGGTCGCATCCGTGTCGTTGAACGCGCTGACCGGCCGCATGGCGGGAGGATCAAGATGAGCGTTCTTTCGGGCCTCGGCGCCAACACCCGCCGCACCTCGGGCGCCATCCTCATGGCCCTCGTGCTGCTCGTGGTCGGCTCGCTGGCGATCGAAGGTTTTGGCGCGCCGTTCGCCATCCGCTCCATGCTCGTTCTGGCGACCTTCATCGCCGTCGCGTCCATCGGCCAGACGCTGGTGGCCCTGCTTGGCGGAATCGACCTGTCGATCCCTTTCGTCATCGGCTTCGCCAATGTCGTTGCCGCCTCGCTCTATGGCGACGGGGTGGCGTTCTGGCTGGTCTGCCTCGTCGTGGCATCGCTGTCCATGGCGATCGGCGCGCTGAACGGCGCGCTGTCGTCCTTCCTCAAGATCCACCCGCTGATCGTGACGCTCGGCGTCGGCACCACCGTACAGGGCATCGTGCTGATGTGGAACGGCGGCCTGCCGACGGGCTCGGCTCCGGCCTATCTGAGCGAGTTCGTCTCGATCGGTGGAACGATCGGCCCCCTGCCCGTGCCGTGGGTCGTGCCCTGCTTTGCGGTGCTGGCGATCATCGTCCATGTGATGCTTGAGCGCACGTCGTTCGGCCGGCGGGTCTACGCGCTCGGCAGCAACCCGACGGCGGCGCCGCTGGCGCTGATTGATCCGCATCGGATCATCATTGTCAGCTACGCGCTGAGCGCGCTGTTCGCTGCGCTCGCCGGCATCCTGCTGCTCGGCTTCACCGGCTCGGCCTATGGCGACGTCGGCCAACCCTACCTTTTCCAGACCATTGCCGCGGTGGTGATCGGCGGCACCGCGCTCGTCGGCGGGCGCGGCAGCTTGATCGGCACGATTGCCGGCTCGGCGGTCCTGATCGAGCTCAACACATTCCTGATCGGCCTCGGCCTTGCGCCTTCCACGGTGCAGGCCACGCTGGGTGTAGTCATTCTCCTACTGGTCTCGATCTACGGCCGCGAAGCCCATGTCCGAACGCTGATCTGAGCGCGATGACCCTACGTGGTTCCGGCGAACTCGGTCAAACGGCTGACAGCAGTTCATCTGCATCTCGTTGGAAACGTTGAGGCGCCTGACCCGAACGTCGTCATGCGGCATTCGACTTCGGAAAGGATCATGACCCGGACGATGGAATTCTTGGTCTGGATTGACAAAACCCGGAATTTAAGGGCCGTTTGACAGACGTTCGCGATAGACCAGGAGCAAGCACGCCGCCGACATCACGCGAGCGGTTTCTCCTCGTTTTCGAGAAAGACCGTGCGAAGATCGGCATCGGATTCGGGCAACTGCGCCGCCGATTTGAGCTTGTCGGTCGCCCGGCTGCGTCGGAAAGACTGCTGTTGCAGTGAGTTATAGGTCGGCGAGGCGCTTCGATTTCCGTTTTCAATTGCGATCCCCAACAGCCTGTACAATGATGTAAGCTGGTCGGGCGGAATAATTCGACGAGTTCTTTTTCAGCTCGTCGACGAGGACGCTTCCTTGAGATGCTTAAGCAGGTCAGCCACGCTGGTTGTCGCACCCTCAATATTAATCTCATGCTTTAGAACGCCCGACATCAGCCGGGCCAGGTGCTTTAATTCAGCAACGCCCAAGCGGCGCCGAGTCAGTTCTTGTGTTCCGATCGAAGAACTTGCGAATCCGTCTCCTCGTCACCGATGGGCAGCAGCGATGGCGACAGAATTATTCCGGCTTGCGCGAGAAGCTTGATGTCGACCTGAACGCGTTGCCAGCCTTCCTCGAAAGGGAGAAGCCGCGCCTGGTTATCCTCGGCGGGTTCGTTTGCTGCGACCAAATGATGTATCCGCGGTATCCATGATCGCGACGACTGCGGTGCTCATTTGTTGTACGATGCCTCGCATGTGACCGGCCTGATCGCGGGAGGAACTTTCCAGAAGCCGCTGGAGGAAGGGGCCGATGTACTCACTTTCTCAACGGACAAGTCGTTCGGGGACCGGCCGGCGGTGTGATATGCACTAACGACATGAAGCTCGCCGAGGCTAAGCAACATTGTATATCCCGCACTCCCTCGAGGCTGGGTCCATTGGCCACGGCCGCGAGCGAGCTCTTGGCTCGTGGAGCAGATACGCGGACCAATGCATCGCCAACGCTCGCAGGGTGGGCCAGTTTCTGGCCGAGGAAGGCCTGCCAGTATTGCAGCAGTGCACCAGTCATCATCTTATCCTGGCTAATCGAATGGGATGGTAGCAACCCTGAGGCCCCGGACTTGAGGCGCGCCGGAGCGATGGCTGACGTGACCGCCAACAGGTGCTGGAAGCGACGCAATCGTATCTCCCGGATTGGTCAAGGCAACGAGCACGGCAAGGTTTGCCATGGTCGCTGTCGGCATCCGAACGTCGGCAAATTTGGCGTTCATTACCGTCCGGACCGCATCGGTGGCGGCAACTTCCAATGCGTCCAGCAAACCCGCACCCGCAGGGAACTTCTCTCCCGGCAACCCGAGTGTCGGCCTGCTGCTCAATTCCGCGAATGCCAGTCGCTTCGAGTTATTGCTGAGAACGTTGGCTCCGGCATAGAGACTTGCCGATTTCTCATATGCCCCGAGGGCAGACTCTGTCGCGCGACTCAAATAGTCGAAAAGAAGAAAATAACGGGGCCTATTACGATACTCACCTCTACGGCAACTCGTCCCCGATCATATCGCGCCCGAGCGCCTCTATCTCGAAACTCGCTGGGGGTCGTTGGTGCCATATGCGGCCGCAGCTGAGTTGCTGCCCTATCAGCTGCGGGGGGCAACGCCACGACGGTGCGGCCCGCGGCGACATCGTGGTCACTCCGAGTAATCGCGAACCGATGCTGGCGCCTCCTCTGGAACTGTTGTGAGGAACCCGGGTCGTAGATCCAGGTCGAGACCGCGCTCGATCGAGGCCGCCACGGCGAGCATTTTCCGCTCGCTCCACGCCGTACCCAGGATCGTCATCCCGACCGGGAGCCCGTAGCGGCTGCCGATCGGAACAGTCATGACCGGATATCCCGCCGTCGACGCGGCCGTCAGCGGATCGGCTGCCCAACTTACCCGGCAGAGCATCCCGCCGTCGACGTCGGCCTTCCACGGCAGTCCGAATAACGGTGCGATGAGGACGTCCGCAGCTGCGTCGCGGAGGGCCGCGTCGAGTCCGTGCACGCCACCCAACTCGATAATGCGCGCTACGGCATCCTTGTACTCGGCGGACTCGGTGCTCGGCGCGTCGAGGCATGCGAGCCACGCCTCCTGGCCAAAATGGGCCATTTCAAGCTCGGGGTGCTCGTTGTTGAAGCGGATCAGGTCCTCCAGCGACCGCGGGCCAGGAGTGCCGCGACCGGCGAGATACCCCGCGAGAGCGGGGCCGAACTCGCTGTTCTGCACGAGACCTTGGAGTCCGGACTGGCCGAGGATGTCGAGATTAGGCACGGCTAGCTCGTCGACGATGTCCGCCCCGCTCGCCCCAATCACCTCGATTACGGCGTCGACGAACTCATCGAGCCCAGGCACACGCTCTGTCCAGTAGTCGCGCGACAGAAGTCCGACGCGCATTCCCCTGGCCGACGCCGCAGAACTGGTGGCGAAGGTAGCCGCCGTTTCGCCTTGCTCGCCGCGCATCGTGGTGCTGATCACATCCAGGAGGATTCCGGCATCCCGCACCGTACGCGTGATCGGGCCCGCCGTGTCCATGGTGTGCGAAATGGGGACGATCCCGTCCTGCGAAATTCGACCGACCGTCGGCTTGAGCCCGACGACGCCGCAGAACGCGGCGGGTTCGACGATGGATGCGTCGGTCTCGGTGCCAATCGCGAGATCGACCACGCCCGCCGCGACGAGGGCCGCTGACCCGGAGCTGGAGCCTCCCGCTGTTCGATCGAGGACGAACGGGTTCTGGGTAAGCCCTCCTCGCGCGCTCCAGCCGCGGGGTGCGCGGGGTGCCCGGAAGTGGGACCACTCCGACAGATTTGCCTTGCCGAGGGTCAGCACGCCGGCACGCCGCAGCCGGACGACCAGGTCGGCATCGCGGGCGGTCCGGTCCAGCGCGAACGACCCGCACGTGGTCGGGAGATCAATCGTGTCGATGTTGTCCTTGATCACGATGACGCGGCCGGTCAGCGAGGCGTACCCGCGGTCAACACGTTCGGCCTCCTCACGAATGTTCTCGTTGGACGAGATGAGAGCACGCAGGTTCGGGGCGCGCTCGGATACGCTCTGCAACGCCTCCGTCGCGCGGTCCACGTTCGCCAGTGCCTCGGCCGTCATCTCGTTCATATCTGTTCCCACTCTCGTCTGATGATCAGGTGACTGCTGACTTGCTGGCAGATCAGTTGGCGTAGCCATACTTGCATTATGCCTTGGAGCAATCAGACTATGGATTCCCAAGGGCGGGTGTATCCGCAAAGCGCGGCGCACGCATTTCGAGGAATGCCGCGACGCCTTGGTGCGCATCGGCGCCGTGAAGCAGATTAGTGCGGTCTCCACCTCGTAGTGCTCTACCCACAGGCGGCACTCGCGAAGGCCGAGTTTGAGGCCGGCCTCCTTGCCCTGGAGTTGCCTCGATCAGATAAGTCGCGACCCGCTCTCAGCGTCGAACATCATCAGCTTATTGTCGGCGAAGCCGACATAGGCATCGTCTCCGTCGTAGACAGCTGACGAGCGGCCACTGTCCGTCGACATCAGGACGAGTCCTTGTGCGGTTTTGACCTGGAATCTCCGCCAGCCGCCACCTTCGATGGCCGCCAGCACGGTCGAAGTGAAGTCGGACTCCCCCATGCGCTCATGCGAGACGCGCACGTGCTCAGGACGGACAGCGCAGCTGACCGACGCCCCGCGGCGGAGTTCGGCGGGATGGGTGCGGGCATCCCGGTGCACCGAGCCGTCAGTAATCCGGATCGAGACGCGCTCACCCGGTTCGGATATGACTGTTCCTTGAAACTCATTGAGGGTGCCGATCGTCCGCGCGCTGTGGATGTCGCTCGGCGTGCGATAGATGGTCGTCGGTTCCGCGATCTGCATCAGCTCCCCCTCATGCATTACGGCGATGCGGGTCGACATCGTGAACGCCTCATCTTGGTCGTGCGTCACGAAGATCGTCGTAACGCCGAGCTCACGCTGCAACAGCCGTACAGCCAGGCCCAACTGCTCACGCAGACGGCGATCGAGCGCGCCGAACGGCTCGTCGAGCAGGAGGAGCTCCGGGTTAAAGGCCAGCGCGCGCGCCAGCGCTACGCGCTGCTGCTGTCCGCCGCTGAGCTCGCTCGGGCGCCGCGGGCCGTAGCCGGTGAGGTCGACGAGATCCAGTAGCTCATCCACACGCGTTCGGATCTGCGCCTTGGGCAGCCGCCGGACCTGCAGTGGATAACCGATGTTCGCGCTCACAGACATGTGTGGGAAGAGCGCGTAGTTCTGGAAGACGACACCGATCCCCCGTGCCTCTGGTGGGAGCAGCGTGACGTCGCGTCCTCTGATCCGGACGGCGCCCGCGCGTGGAAGCTCGATTCCGGCGAGGATGCGTAGCAGCGTGGTCTTGCCCGACCCGCTCGGCCCGAGCAGCGTCAGGAACTCGCCGCGAGCGACACCCAGGCTGACGTCGCGGAGAGCGCGCACGTCGCCGTAATAATGGGTGACGTTCGAGATCTCTACGAAGGCCTGGTCATCAACCGAATGTGACGCCTCATTCGACATCGACGAGCTCCTTAGCTGCATGCGTGTTCTCGGACTCGGGGATCGACCCATCCACCGCGGACCTCGGCGTGCCGCGCAATTCACCTCGACGTCGCGCCCAGCCCGCAATTTCGGCCAGCGCGACCAACACTACAAGCCCGACGAGAATGAGGCTCGACATGGCGGCCACGACAGGTGTGAAGCTCGCCTGGACGACGGTGAAGAGCTTCACGGGCAGCGTCGGCGTGATGAACTGCACCAGCATTGCTATCACTACTTCGTCCCACGACGTAACAAATGCGATCGCGGCCGCCGCAGCGAGGCCGGGCACAATCAGCGGTAGCGTAACCGACGCGAACGCGCGCAGCGGTCGGGCTCCGAGGGTTCTCGCCGCGAGCTCGTACGACTGACCGACCTGGGCGAGTGCGCCCACGAGGATCAGTGCAGTGAAGGGAAGCGCGAGGAGCGCGTGTGGCAGCGCGAATCCGAGGAGCGTTCCGGAGGTCCGCGTGCGCAGCACGACATCATAGATGCCGACGGCGAGCAGAGTCACCGGAACGATCACCGGGAGGATCAGAACCACCCGTACCGGACCTTTGTTGAGCACGCGGGACCGGGTGACCGCGAGTGCTGTGAGAAGCCCGACGATTGTCGCGATCACGGTCGCCCAGAGCCCGACCCGCAGGCTGAGCATGATCGAGTTCTGCCAGCTCGGGTCAGAGAACAGCGCCGCGTACCACTTCGTCGAAAGCGCGGGCGGTGGAAAGCTCAGATAGGACTTCGATGAGAACGAGACGACGATCACGTAGACGAGTGGAAGGGTCAGCGCGGCGAAAGCGACACCCGACCACCAGCCGAGGAACAACCGCATCCAGCGTGGCATCCAGCGGTACGTGCCGGAACTCGTCCCGAGCCCACTCCCGTCCGCTCCGACCGTCGCGAGTCGATCGATTCCAAACAGTCGGTCGATCGCCAGGTAGAGGACGACGGCGATCACGAGCAGGCACATACCCATCGCGCTCGCGGAGCCCCAGTCGTTGATGCGGACCTGCTGAAGGATGTACATCGCGACGGTCATGTCGCCGCTGCCGCCGAGCAGCGCAGGGGTGATGAAGAAGCCAAGTCCGATGACGAATGTGAGCATGAGACCGGCCCATGTCGCAGAACTGGCGAGAGGCATGAAGATCAGCCACAGCGTCCGCAGTGGACTCGCACCGAGAACCCTGGACGCTACCATCAGAGTCGGATCGATGCGCGACATCCCGCTATAAAGGATGAGGACGAGGTACGGCACTAGGTAGGAGGTCATGCCGATGATCGCCGCGGTTTGCGTGTAGAGAATATTGACCTGTCCCAGGATCAGCTGCAGCGAGTACATCCGCACCACGACCGACGTCCACAGAGGGAGCAACAGGAACCATAGGGCGATACGGCGAGACCGCGTCGGCAGTTGGCATATGAACATCGCCACGGGGTAGGTGACTACGAGCGAGATGAGGGCGGCGATGCCGGCGACGACGAAGGTATTGCGGAGGATGATGCGCGCTGCAGGATCGTTAAACAGGCCGATATAGTTCGCCCACGTCATGCCGTGACTGGAGATCGCGGCCTCGCCGGCCGGGTTGAAGCTGCGAAGGGCGATGTTGACCAAGGGGTAGATCAACAGCACGACGACGAGCAAGAATCCGGGCGTCACAGCGAACCACTGCCAGAGTGCGAGCCGGCGCACTCCGCAGCGCCGGCCTCCAATCACGCGCATGCTGGTCATGCGCTGTTACCAGCTTGGCCGTCGAGATAGGCGGAAGCCGCGCGCATCATCACTGTCCGGTAACCAGGAAGTTGTTAAACTTGTCGGTCACTTCTTTGATGTTGTCGGCGTACCACTTCCAGTCTTCGACTATCGTCCCGTTCAGGTTCTTTTCGAGCGGAGCCCACTTGAGGACATCCTCCGGCACACTCTCGTACTTCATCGGCAGCGGGTAAGCCACGTGCTTGAGGAAGTTCACGCCCTCTTGGGAGTTCGAGATCATACGGCCGAGGAACGCCTGGCCAGCGGCCTGGTTTGGCCCGTTCTTCGGGAGGGCCATCATAGCAGGTACTAGGACGGTGTGGTCCCACTTGATCGTGATTTCGGTTCCGTTCGCGTGTGCGCTTTGCGCGACCCCGTTGAGGATCTCTGCCATTTTGCAGGTGCCGTTGGCCAGCAGCTGAGTGGCCTGCGAACCCGAGTCGTACCAAACGATATCCGACTTGATCTGCGCGAGCTTGGCGAAGGCGCGGTTGATGTCGATCGGGTACACCTTAGCCGGGGGAACGCCGTCCGCCATGAGTGCACCCTCGAGCAGGCCGGCGAACTCGGGGTACTTGAACAGGCAACGCTTGCCGGGGAAGCTGTTCGTGTCGAAGAGATCCTCGAACTTCTGCGGAGCAGTGCTCGCGTCCGGATAAGACGCTGGCAAGTAACCGACGACGAAGGAGTTCAGGAACGCCTGGAACCCGTGGTCGTCGTAGGTGCCCGGTTCAAGCTTGTTCGTCGGGACGACCTTCGGGTCGAGTTTCGCGAGCAGGCCGGCCTTCTTGGCCGCCTCGAACTCCGCCTGGCTGGCTAACTGCAGCACACTCCACTTGACATTGCCCGAGTCCACCTGCTGCTGCAGGTTGCTCGTGCCGCAGCAGAAGGCGTCCGTGGCCGGAACGAACCCGGTGTCATTCGCGAAGCCCTTGAGGTAAGTGTCCATGAGGGCGTTCTGGAAGTCTTGGCTGCCGCCTTCCGTCCACATGAGAAATGGCTGTCCATCACCCTTGATGGCGCCTGACGTCTCCTGCGCTGCGGCCGTGTCGACGCCGTACCCGGTGAGTGCGAGGGCGACTGCGAGAGCTAGCGTGCGGGTCGCAGCCAGACTCATCCCTGAATGGATCCTAAGCATTTCCGTGTATATCCCTTCTATGTGAGGTGGATTTATAGTTGTGGGAAATGCCGCGGCTTCTGATCGGCCGCGGCGGCATCGTAGTCACTCCGAGTAAGTTGCGGCCCAGAAGACGCTCCATCATGAATGCCGCTCCCGAACCGAAAAGGATTTCCGGTTCGCCCAAGATGGTGCTCTTCGCGGCGATCGTCAGGCCGCAGGGCATCGTCAATTCAAACGCACCGACAAGGCAGTAGCCGTGAATTGCGGCGACAACCGGCTTCACGCTGTCCCAGATCAGCCAGCGCGTTCGGTTCGCGCCATTTTGCAGGTTATCGATCTTCGCCGCATGGTTCGTATCCGAAACCTCGATTTTCAGATCGAACCCCGCCGAGAACGCCCGCCGCGCCCCGCAAAGCACGATGACCTGCTCTGCGTCGTCATTCTGCGCGCTCAAAACCGCGTCGCCGATGCGCCGATAGATGTCGGGTGTCAGCACATTGAGCTTTTGGGGGCGATTGATCGTCAGGCGCATGACGCCGGACGAGATCTCGATCTTCAGGTGCTCTTCGAACGACGTCATGGAGCCACCCCGTCTCTCGTGGCGGGATCGTCGATCCAGACGCCTTCCTGTGCGTCATAGGTCTGCGAAAGGGATTCGCCCTCGCCCTCCTGCAGCCGCTTGCGCGAAATCTTGTTCGACGGCGTCATCGGGAAGCCACCGTAAAGCTGGACGTAGCGCGGCACCTTGAACTTCGCCAGATTGCGGCGGGCGAACCCAATGAGGACCTTGGGGTCAAATTCTGTCGGATCGAGTTCCGGGCGCAGGATGATGCAGGCCTTGACCTCTTCGCCCCGCAGCGCATCCTTGACGCCATACACCGCCACGCTCTTCACATCGGGATGCAGGCTCAGGGCGCCTTCAACCTCGGTGACGGAGATGTTCTCGGCGCTTCGGCGGATCATTTCCTTGACCCGGCCCACGATGAAATAGTAACCGCGCTCGTCGCGCCGCGCGAGGTCGCCGGTGCGAAACCATTTGCCGCGGAATGCGGCGTCCGTCGCCTCCGGTTTCTTGTGATAGCCCTGCAGCATGCCGGGTCCGGCGACGCACAACTCGCCAAGCTCATTGTCGCCAAGCGCGTTGCCCTTCTCGTCGGCAATCATCATTTCACGCCATGGCAAGGGCTTTCCGCAGGTGCCGGTTCCCGTGACGCTGTCATCGCTCAACAAAACGGCGGAGCCGAAGCCGATTTCCGTCATTCCGAAAGCATCGCGCACCGGAACTCCATAGCGCTGGGCAATGGACGTCTGCAATTCGGGGGTCATTCCGAAGGTGGCGATCATGGTAAGCTCATGGTCGCGCTCGTCCGGGCGAGGATCAAGCATAGCGACCGGATTCGTCATCCAGGACATGTCGTAGCGACCCGAGCGCAAACGCTCCCGGAAGCGCGACAGGCTGTATGAAGGCGGCACGCAAAGCGCGCCGCCCGAATGCGCGGCCATAGCAAAGCGCCACAACGGGCCCATATAATAAAATGGGAGGTCGCATTGGATGCGCTTGAGGCTCGGCCATGCCGCGTTCATCACCGCGCCGCACTGGATCCAGTAGCGATGCGAGAGCAGGCAACCCTTGGGCAGGCCCGTGGAACCGGACGTATACTGGATGTTGACGATTTCGTCGGTTTCGATCGAAGCCGGCGGCGTGAATTGCGCCGCGGCATTCGCCACAAGCTCGTCGAAATGCTGGAATTCCGGCACCGACCCATCGCCCCAGGTGATCACGCGCTCCTTCTTCAGGAGCGGCGCCTCGGCAGCGACGGCCTCGTAGGCGGCGAAACACGTGACGTCGATGACGAGCGTATCGACATCGCCGTCGGTCAGCCAATAGTGCATTTCGCGCGGCGTGTAGCCGGGATTAATCGGGATCATCCGCGCACCCAACCGCGCAATCGCCAGCCATGAAATCAGGCTGTCGGGGACATTGGGCAGCATCACTCCCACATGCGACCCTTTCCTCGCGCCCAGGCTACGCAGCGCATTTGCGGCACGCGAAACCCGCGCGCCCAGTTGTGCCCACGAAATATCGGGAAGGTCCTGCTCCACATGGACCCATGCCGGCTGGTCCGCGTGCTGGGCGACGGCAATATCGAGGAGCGTGCCGAGATCAGGGGCAATACCGGCGGCCTCTATCGCCTGTCTCAGCTTCTCATATGACTCGTGATGAGGATCAGTCGCGGACCGAATGTTCATTTTTTGCCATCAGTTTTACGATCTGCGAAAAAGCCCTCTACCGAGCCGTAGCCTTGGTAATTCAATCGGTGCAGGCGAAAGAGGCGTTGTCCGAAATGTGCCGCTTCATGGCGGTTCATTTCCAGGCCGATCTCCAGCGCCTCCATCTCGACCCGAACGGATGTCGGCGGATGCGCTGCAATCATCGAACACACTTCGAGCGCACGCGGCATCAGCGCTTCGGGCGAAACGACCTCGTTGACCAGCCGCATCTCTCTTGCCCGCCCGGCACAAATGTGTTCGCCCGTGAGCGCAATCCATGCGGCATCCACATGGCTGATCTGCTGCATCAACCGCACCACCCCCGAGAGGCCGGCGGCACCGAACGCCACTTCGGGAAATCCTAGCTTCGCCGAATGGTCGCAAATCCGCAGGTCGGAATGCTGCATGGCATAGGCGAACCCGGCCCCGAGACAGTAGCCGCCTATTGCCGAGACAATGGGTTTGTAACGGCGCTTGCGGTAAACATCCTCTTCCCAGCCGGGGCGGGTCGGTTCCTTTTCATCCTGATGCAGGAACAGCAGGGCCTCGATTTCCTGCTGTTTAGTGCGTTCCGGCTTGTAGCGGTTTTTGATGTCGTCACCGGCGCAGAACGACCGTCCCTGGTCATATCCGGCGCCATAGAGCAGACCGACGCGCGCTTCCCGATCCAGCTCAAAACGTTCGAGAATGTCGAAAAACGCCTTGTGCATCTTTGGCGTCAGGACATTCATCTTTCCATTGTCCAGCACGATATGAGCGATCCCGTCCTTGACGGCATAACTTACGGTCATGGAATACTCCCGGCCCTGACAGGGCAGTTTGCCCTCATTGAATTGCGGGTTTTTATTGTTTGTATGTTCCCAGTAAATTAGCCTGCTGCCAAATCGCCGTCTTTTGTATCCATAAAAATGTCATGCAACTATAATTGAGAGTTATGGCTTGAAGATCCATCAAATGCGCGCGGTCGCTGCACTCGTACAGTTCGGATCCGTGACACAGGCGGCGGCTCACCTTCGGGTTTCGCAGCCTGCAGTCAGCCGAACAATCCACCAGCTCGAAGAGGAGCTTTCCCTCGACCTCTTCAAGATAGTGAGCGGTCGCCTCGTGCCCACGCTGCATGCCAACGCCCTGCTTCCCGGCATCAACCGTGTCCTGGGCCAAATCGACGGCCTCGCCCGCCATGCGGAAGATCTCCGCGACGGCAAGCGCGGCATTTTGCGGATCGCCAGCGCGCCTTCAAGCGTGACGGCGGTCGTCGAAGCCGGCTACAAGGAATTCACGCAAGCCGCGCCCTATGCCTCGCTCGACATTGTGACCGCCCGCACCACGGGCGTCGTGGACCTGGTCGCCAAGGGAGATGTGGAGCTCGGATTTTGCCAGTTGCACGGCATGGAGAACAACATCGTCAACCACATATCTTTTAGCGGCTCGGTGGTTTGCGTGCTGCGCGAGGATCATCCGCTGGCCACGAAAATGGAAATTTCCGTCTCCGATCTGGCCCATGAGCCGCTCATTACCTTTTCAGAAGCGGAATTGACCGGCAGGCGTATCATGATGGCCTTTACCCGCGCCGGAATCAGGCCGAACTGCGCCCTGCAGATCGGGCAAACCCTGCCGGCGATCAATCTGGTGGCGACGGGCACTGGAATTGCCCTGGTCGACTCGTTCTTCGCCGAAAGCTTCAGCGGCACGAAACGGCTGCGCATGCCCGAGAACTACCAGCACCTCAAAGTCTTGCCGTTCCATCCGATCATCCATCTGAATGTGCAGATGCTGACATCCGCCTCGCGGCCTCTCAGCTATCTGGCTGAAGTCTTCATCGATTCCGTTCTGGCGAAATATGGTCAGAACCGGTGACGAGCAGCCTGATCGATATCAGGCCGTGACAGGCTTGTGTGTCGACGGCGGAGCAGAACCAGCCGTTGGGCGGCACAAAGGTAGGTCAGCGGTTTTTGTGAGGGTTTCAGCCAGCCTTTCGGGCGCGGCTTTGAGGGGAGCATGAGGATTTGTGGGGCGGTCATGCGGCGCGGGCCGTTTCTCTCTGCTCGTGATTGTCGTTGGCCATGCCAGGGTACCATTGCCGGAAGGTCGAGCGGAGGGAACCGTCAAGGGTCTGCGTGCGGGTTTGCAGCAGAAGATGCGCGCCGATCGTGCTCCACTGCATCTGCTGTTTCTTGGCGAAGCGCTTGGAGATGACGGCGTTGACGGTGGCCTCGACGAAGGCCGAGGAGATGCGCTCACCGGACCGATAGCACTCGCCGTAATTGATAAGGCTCGCACTGTTGGAGCAATGTAGGCCCGGACGTCGCCGATGGCGGTCAGGAACTTGCGCATGTTTGGATAGTCTGTTCCCAGACTTTCCGCATCGAATTGCAGGTCGGCAATTTCGTCACGGGCACGATAGACGTTACCATGCCAGAGATGCCATTTGATCCTGCGGAGGGCTTCAAGCAGATCCTGCCCGGCCTGCTCGTCGTAGTTCTCGAGACCCGCGCGTACTGGCGAAGGACGGTGATGCGCATGGTGATATGAAACCAGTCGAGGACAATGCTCGCTCGCCGGCGCGATCATCTCGGCGAGCGAGCGGACCTCTGTGATGAAAGTGATATCCTGATTGGCCTGCACGCCCTGCCTTTTGAGATGGTCGAGTATGCGCCGCTGCGGCTTGCGGTCGTAGCCGTGGACGAAACCGATGTAGCGCGGGTCACCGTCTTCGGACAGCGAGCGGCCGACGATCAGCTCGAAGTTCTTCTTCCGGTCGTTGCGGTCGCGGATGTATCCGTCATCCAGGCCGATGACGATGCGGCCATCCGGAAGGGGCAAGTTCATCCAGTCGCGCGGGCAAGCATCCTGCATGAAGGAGACCCTTTCTTCCGTCAGCTCCAGCTCGATACGGCGGGCCGCGCGCAACTGCCGGATCGTCGTGGCATTAGCGCCGCAATCGATCGGCAGCACGTCGGCCAACAGCTCCGCGGCCGCGGCGTAGGGCACGAGTGGGTCTCCAGATAGAGGCGTTCGGGCGCGATGTGATGGGGGATCAGTGTGCGCAATGGCGAGATTGTTGCAGGGCCGTTAGCACCGTCAATTCACGGCTGGCAATAACGCGGGCTCTTCAGGCGCACGTTGCCGAACAGGGTATGGAAGGTGACGGGGTAGCTGCCCATGCTGTGTAGACGGCGGCCATCCCGGTCGCGATTTTCCCTGAGCCACGAATCCACCTGTGTCGCCACCATTATAGTTTCGCAAGGAGGGTCTTCGCCTCGGACAACGACAGGCCGAGATCCTCGGGCCCTTTCGTCACCTTCACCAGATCGGCGACCGTTTCGGTTGCGACGATCTCGCTGTCGTCATTCAGCATTTGCAGTACCAGTCGCGCCCGCATGTCGTCTTCCGGCATCGAGTTTTCCAGAATGACCGGAGTGGAAAACCGTCGCGGCTGAACCGCGTGTTCCACCCTCCTTTTGCCGAAACGTTATCTCTCGTCAGTTAGCGATCCGGAAATCGGTCGCTGGAAAGGCCGGGATCACAAGAGGGTCTATCCCATCTGCTTCGCTGCACCATGGCGACGAAGCTGTTATGGCTTGGCATGGATATCCCCGATGTGCAGCGCTTTCTTGGCCACGATAACATCGCGACGACACGGCACTGTGCGGAAACGACTGCGGCGACCTGGCGCCGAAATATGATCAGGTCACCGACCCGGCCGCTCGCGCCTGCTTTCGGGCATTCGGCATGATCGCGGAGATGAATGCCGCCCTCCTGGTAGCAGATCTCTTTTAGAAGAAGCAGCCGGAAACTTCACATCTGTTGATGCATAAGGTTGAGATGTTGGCCTTGTTGCAAACGTTCATTGGTTTTCCGGCGCTCGAAGCGCCCTCCGCGTGTTAAGCTGGCCTCCGCGCTCGCGGCCCGCGGAGTACGAAGATACGGTCGTCGAAGGTTGTTTGCGTGCCAGCGGACAGTTCACCGCGCAATGTCCGACCCATACGCCCAACTCCGGACATCATCGAACGTTCTTTTTCCGTCAATGGCATCTGCAAGCCCCTCGGTAATCAACGGTTGCAGCTTGAATCCGTGCCCCGAGCAAGCGCTTACCACATGAGCCTTGTCCCCAATTGACTTAACAATGAAACGCTCGTCGTCCCTCACAGCGTAATAGCATGCCTTGCGCTCGATCTCGGCATACTCGGCGGCATCGTTGTATCCACCAGCTATGGCTCGACGAAGCCGAGTCAAATCTTCATCGCTGGCCAATCGCGGATCGTCTGGAAGGCCACGATATGTGAACACATGGTCGCCGATTTTCAAGCGTGTCCCATTCCGAGGCGGCAGGGCGTAGTTCTCGCATTCCTTGCTGGTGTCGACGATGACAGGGGCTTTCGTCCAGGCTGACGCGTATTGTTTGGGGGGAGCCAGATAGAGGACGCTCTGGCGCGAAGGGTTCAGATCGCTACGCAACTCCGGGATGAGATCCAGGACCCACGCGCCTGCGGTGACAACGACAAGATCTGCCTCGACCCAACCATCAGACAGCCGAATTCGACCGTGGTCGGCGTCGATTTCTTCCACTGGCGTGTAGGCCGCGAGACGCACGTCATTCTGGGAAAGCCACACGCAAAGACCATTGAGGATACGGCTAGCGTGGAGCATGCCTGCCCCTTCCGTTGCAAGCACTTTTGAGACATTCTGAGACGACACCATTGGCAACCTCTCCCGAAACTCCGCCTGCGTCAGATATCGGTATCCAATCCCCAGTTCGTCTAGAGAGGCTGACGTTTCCCGGCACCAGTCGTTTTCCTCCCTGATGATATAGACCGCGCCGACTGGGTCGTAATGCGCGTTTCCGATCGCTTGCCATATGCGGTCCCATCGCCGGAATGCTTGCGGCATCATCCTCGCGTAGGATGTCAAGCTTCCATACGCGTGCCGCGTCATCCTGTGCTCGTCCCATGACGAACTGACAGGATTTGGTATTGCCCCTTTCTCGAAAACGCTGACCGAATGGCCGCGTTCCCGCAAAGCCCAGGCAAGCGACAGTCCGCCGATCCCAGCGCCGACAACGAATATCTTCACCACTATTCTCCGGAGGATTTGCTTGATATGGCCGGCAGCAAGCGGACGAACGCAAGCATCCCAGGATCGTCGAGACCGCGGCTTTTGTCGCCGAACATGCGGGCCCGGCCAATCCTGCAGGGTTGGTGGCGGAAGGAGACGAGTGTCGCGGAAGCGCTCGCATGCGCGGCCGCTGCTATATCCGCCCAATCGGACTTTCCGATCGTGGCTTTCGAAACCGCATGGATCGCGTCGACGACCGTCTTGTCGCCGAGCTGCGACTGACCGCGTCGGAGCATGGCGTCTCGAGCCTCGCCGAGAATTGGGCCAAACTCAGAGGGCGGCAGCGTCGTCTTGCCCTTGGTCGCCTTTCCAAAGACCAGCAAGGCGGTTGCGAATAGCGTGCCAAGGCTCGAACCAGTCGCGGCAGTCGCGGCTTGCGCGTAGGCGCTGAAGGTTTTTCCAAGATCGTCGCCTTCGCCGGCCTCGACCGAGGCGAGACGTTCGATCACACAGGACAGCATGCCTCCCGTATCGCCGTCTCCCAGCTTCGCATCGGCCGAATTCAGTTCCTGTTCCAAATCAGCCATCGCGGCGCGAGCGCGCGCAACTGCGTCCTGCAAGGCGCTCGCGCCGATCATTTACCAACTCTCCAGAATGGACATTCTGCCGGCGCTGCAAGCAGGCGCTCCAGCTCGTCATCAAGGAAGCAGAGACTGATCGAGGCTCCTGCCATCTCCATTGAGGTTGCATAAGGCCCGACAAGAGGTTGCACGATTTCCAGTTTGCGTTCCTCGAGGAGCGATGCCGCTTTGCGGTAGAGAATGAAAAGCTCTTCGAGCGGTGTCGCGCCGAGGCTGTTCACCAGAATGGAAACTCTATTTCCTGCGTCCGTCGGTTTCTCTGCGAGAAGCCTGTCAATCATTTCGCTGGCTACGATGTCGGCGGGGCGCAGTGCATCACGCCAGATACCTGGCTCGCCATGAATGCCGATCCCCATCTCCATTTCGCCATCGCCAATGGCGAATGACGGGGTTTCCGCGCCGGGAACCTGGCAGCCGGACAGCGCGATGCCGATGGTGCGCGTGGCTTCAACGGACTTTTGGGCGACGCGCACGACCTCGCCAAGATCCGCTCCTTCTTCCGCATAAGCTCCGGCAACCTTGTATGCATAGACTATGCCCGCTACGCCACGCCGTTTATGAGCTTCCTCGGACGGGGCGCTGGCAATGTCGTCCGTGCCAAGTACCGTGCGGGTTTCAATCCCGTCCAAATCCAGCACCTCCGACGCCATGTCGAAGTTCATGCGATCGCCGCCATAATTCCCATAAAGAAGAAGAACGCCGACGCCGCCGGAAGCCGTCCTGATAGCCTCGATGCACGAGGCTACATTAGGCCCTTCGAAAACATTGCCGATCGAACAGGCGTCCAGAAGACCTTCGCCGACATACCCTGTAAACAGAGGCAAGTGTCCCGAGCCGCCGCCAGACACAATCCCGACCTTGCCGGGGCGAGCGCTTTGCGTCCTTCGCACAACCCGCCTCGCCTCGCCATCCAGTGACATCGAGGGGTGCGCGAGCACCAGGCCTTGAAGCATCTCATCCACGTAGTCGGAGGTGCGATTTATCAGCTTCTTCATCTTAATCCTCTCGTCCATGTGCGATTGTGATCGTCTCGGCATGCCGCCACGCAGCGCCGAGGGCCGTTGCGATCCTCTAGCAATCGACCGCCCTGACGACGCCTTAATCGGCTTGGTTATTTGACCAGCCCGGCCACGCTGGCGGCCGCATCCGCCAACTCGATTCCGTCGTTCAAAACACCGGCCATCAGTTGAGCAAGCCGCCTGTAGCCTGCCTCGCTCAGGCCGCGACGCGTCAGTTCCTGTGTTCCGATCCGAAGGCCATGCCATTTGTTCTCGTCATTGCTTATCGGCAAAAGCGAGGGTGACACGATCATTCCGGCCGTGGCGAGCTTTTCACTTGCGAGATGCCCTCCTCCGAACTCACGAACGTCCAGGGCGAGGTGATGCGTGTCAGTGAAACCTTGCGAGTGACCCACTACGGACAGGCCCTCCTCGGTCAGGTATTGGCCAAGGCTTCGTGCGTGCGCGATGCATTTGTCGGCGTATTCCGCTCCATGAGCCAGAAGCTCGCTCGCGGCCATCGCCAGTGGGCCGAGCCGGGAGGCGTCGTAATTTGCCGTGAGCGTGGGATACGCGATGTTGCTGAGCTCCTCGGCGAGTTCCACGTCGTTGGTGCATATCACGCCGCCGGCTGGCCCGCCGAACGACTTGTACGTGGAGAAGGTGAGCACGTCGGCTCCTTCTTCCAAAGGCTTCTGGAAACGCCCGCCGGCGATCAAGCCCGCCACGTGCGAGGCATCGTACATTATACGCACGCCATGATGGCGCGCGATGCGCGAGATGGCGGGTACATCGTGCGCCCGCAACATCATGGACCCGCCAAGGATAAGCAGGCGCGGCGTCTCCTTCTCGAGGAAAGCCGGTAGCGCGTCCAGGTCGACATCGAACTTCTGGTAGTCGTACGGGACGGTAGCAACCCTGAGGCCCCTGACACGCGGGGCGCCCGAGCGATGACTGACATGGCCGCCAGCCGGTTCCGGGAGTGCCGCGATCGTATCTCCAGGTTCAGTCAGTGCCACGAGCACGGCAAGGTTCGCCATGGTTGCCGTGGGCATTCGAACATCGGCAAAGCTCGCATTCATCACTGTTCGAACCGCGTCAGTAGCAGCAATCTCCAATGCGTCGAGCAAGCTCGCGCCCGCAGGAAATTTCTCCCCAGGCAAGCCGAGCGTCGGCCTGCTGCTCAATTCAGCGGAGGACAGTCGAATTGAATAGCTGGTGAGGACGTTTGCGCCTGCATAAAGGCCCGCTGACTTCTCATATGTCCTGATTGCCAGCTCGGTGGCATGAGACAGATATTCAAAAAGCTGAGCCGGAGACTCGATCGGAATGGCTTCGCTGATGGCCTTGACACGTTCCTGAACCCTCGCTGGCGCCCAAGGCAGGGCCATGGCAGGCAAGCCGCTCACACTGCTCATAGACGTTTCTCCGGATTCAATTAAATGTTGAAAACACTCGAAAGAAAGCGCTGCGTTCTTTCGTTTTGAGGCGAGCCAAAGACAGCGCTCGGCGGCCCCTGTTCGACGATTATGCCTTTGTCGATAAACAGAACCCGGTCGGCGATTTCCCGGGCGAACCGCATCTCGTGAGTGACGATCATCATGCTCATGCCGTCCTTAGCCAATTGACGCATGACGCCTGTGACCTCGCCGACCAGTTCCGGGTCTAGGGCTGAGGTCGCTTCGTCAAACAGCATCAGGCGAGGCTCAAGGGCCAGGGACCTCGCGATCGCTACTCTCTGTTGCTGGCCTCCAGAGAGCTGAATTGGATACTTGCTCCAATGATCCGCCATCCCAACTTTGCGGAGGACCTCCTTCGCGACACTTTCAGCTTCGGCCTTGGACATCTTCTTCACGCGCCTCAGCGCGAGCATGACGTTCTCAGCCGCGTCCAGGTGCGGGAACAGATTGAACTGCTGAAAGACCATGCCAACACGACCATGGACCTTGTGAGCCAGCTTGGGATCGTGAACCGGCACGTCGCAGATCCAGACTTGGCCCTTGTCGGCCGTCTCAAGATTGTTGACGATCCTGAGGATGGTGCTTTTGCCCGATCCGCTGGCACCAATGATTGCCACGACTTCGCCCTGGTCCACCTCAAGGTCGATACCCTTCAAGACTTCTGTTGGACCGAACGCCTTGTGAACATTGTTCATAGTGACAATCATGTCCGAACTCTCCTGCGTTCAAGCCGGCGTGCCAGCATCGTCAATGGCGAGCAGATCAAGAAATAAGCGGCGCCGATCACAGACAGCACTGCAAATGGATGGCCTAGCCGCGCGTAGATAGCTTGGCCCTGCTGGATGAGATCGCTGTATCCGATGATCGAGGACAGAGCGGAATCCTTCACCAAGGAAATCCACTGTCCGACTAGAGCTGGCATTACTATGCGTACTGCTTGCGGCAGAAGGACGTATCGCAAGCGTTGAAAAGTGTTGAGGCCGACGGACCTTGCGGCCTCCTCCTGCCCCTTGGGTACCGCCTCCAGGCCAGACCTCACAATTTCCGAGATGTAGGCGCCTTCGTAAAGGGTCAGCGTCACGATAACGGCCGCGAGGGCTGTGACCCCGCCGAACCCAAGATAGGCCGACCCAAAATAGACAAGCAGCAGCTGAACAAGGAGCGGGGAACCACGACAGATTTCAATGTAGATTCTGAGAAACCGCTTGAGCAACCTTGGACCACGCGCATTGAGTATGCCGACAAGCCCCCCAAACAGCGTGCTTGTTACCAGGGCAATGATCGAGATCCTGATCGTTCCTTCGAGACCCGCCAGAATCTGTACGCGGCTTCCCCAAATTTCAGCCCAAATCATTGCTTGCTATCCTTTGACCCGGCGCAGAAAATTTCGAGGGCTCTTCATTTGGCCCTGAACCACGTGGAGCGGCGGCTTGAATAGAAATCGCCCGGCAATAGTCGCGCAAAGCGAGATCGCGTTCGTGAGGACCAGATAGGCGAAAAGAGCAATGATGAAGGTCGGCATCGACATGAACGTTTCTTCGTTGATGACCTGCGCCTGACCTGTAATCTCCGTCAGTCCGATTACCGACAGCAGGCTCGAGCCGAGCACCATTTGAAGAAACTGTCCTACGGTGGGCGGGTAGACGATCCTCATCGCCTGAGGGAGCAAGACGCTGAAATACGTGTCTGCAGGGGATAGACCGAGCGTGCTTGCCGCCTCCCGCTGCCCTCGTGGAATTGCCGCGAACCCGGACCTGAAAATCTCAATGAGGTAGCCGCCCCCGCTAATCCCCAGGGCTATAATGGCCGCTTGATAGTTCGAGAACTTCAAACCTATCGACGGCAGTCCAAAGTAGATTATGAACACCTGAAGAAGCATCGGCGTATTACGGATGATTTCGACATATCCGGCCGCGACCGTCGTCAAAATCCGGGAGTTCGACTGCCGAGCTGCGGCACCACCTAGTCCGACACCGAACGCGAGCATGAACCCAAATACCGATACAGCCGCGGTTGTCCTCATGCCATCAAAAAACATAGGCAGGTATCGCGACAACAAGTAATAAAAGTCGTTCACGTCCCCACCTATATGATGCGCAGCAATTTCGTCCGGTTCTGAGAGTAGACCGGATTTTGATTTTTAGAACTTCGGATTCAGAGGAAATGGCGGCTCTACGCCGAACCACTTCTTATACAGCTGCGCGTTCTTTCCCGAGGTGTTAAGCTCAAAGATGAACTCGTTCAGGAACGCCAGCCAGTTCGGTTGCCCTTGCGGGATTGCGAAGCTGTTGTAGTAGAGCTCGATTACGCTGTCGCTGGTAACATGGAAGCTCGGATCAAGCTTGGCCGCGTAGTTCAGGAATGCGGAGTTCTCGATCGCTGCCGCCGCCTGGCCCTGCTTCACGGCTGTGACAATATCAGCCGGAGAATTGAAGGAAATGATCTGCGCAGTAGGCGCTGCCTTCTTCACAACGTCGCTATAGGGCGTGCCTTTAACGATTGCGACCGACTTCCCGTTCAACTCTGCAAGCGAATTTACCGGAGCATCCTTCGCCGACATAATGACAGTGCCGGTCACATCGTAGGTGTCGGTAAACGAGACCTTCTTCACACGATCGAGCGTCCTGGTTGTGTCACAGAAAACAACGTCAACCTTGCCGGTTTCCAGGCTGGGAATGCGTGCTGCCGGGTCAACATTGACAATCTCGACCTTGACGCCGAGGCCAGCACCGAGTTCGTTCGCAATATCGATGTCGTATCCTTCTGGTTCGTTGTTTGCGTTGTAGACAGCAAACGGCGCGAGTCCCATGCACTCGCCCACGCGCAACGTCCCATGTCCCAGCACCTGCTGGAGAATGTCTGACGACGGTTCTTGCGATTGCGCTGAGGACGACGACACGGCTGCGAAGCACAACGCCATGCCGGCAAACGCCAATTGCGCGACCTTCAATAAGCTTCTGGTCATTTTTTCCTCCTTTGGTCCATTTTGGATTGGCAATTCCTACGCCTTGTCTGATATTAGCGTCAATTGCAGCACTTGTCTGATTTTCAGACAAGGGTGGACCTGGAGGGAGCATGGCGAAGATCGCGCTCGATCTAATCACACCGGTACGCATTCAATCGGTGTCTGATAAAGTTGCGGAACGGCTTGAAAAACTTATCCTCGACGGCCTGCTTTCGCCCGGCGACCAGCTGCCATCCGAGGCAGAGCTTGCGTCAGCGCTTCATGTAGGCAGATCGACGGTTCGAGAGGCCAAGCAGATCTTGATGACCAAAGGCCTCTTGATTGCCAGAGGTCGCGCTGGAGCATTTGTTGCTGATCCAACAGCATCCGGCGAGTTCGATGCCGTTCTTCGCGCCTTGCGGGATCCTTCGCACGAGGAGGTACATGAAGTCCGGCGTATCGTAGAACTTGCAGCCTGTCAGCTTGCGGCCGAGAGCGTCACGCGGCGCGAGATCAAGCGGATGCGTACTAATCTCGAGCACATTGAGAGTCAGGCGAAAGCAAACGCCGCTTTGCCCTGGCCCAGGTTCCTTGAGATTCATTTCCTGATTGTTCAGGCAGCACGCAACCGCCTGCTGTCATCCATCTATGAGCTGATAATGCAAGTGCTTAAACGAAATCAGGTTCCGTTCTTGCCTTTCATCGCCAACTGGCAAGAGGAGGTCGAAGAACACCGTCAGCTTATTGATGTGTTGGAACGCGGCGAGCCGGAAGCTATGGCCAACGAAATGGCGCGCCATCTCGAACATTCGGAAAAGTACCGAACCGACCTTCTTGAATATCAAGCACGCAACGGATCGATCATGAGAAGCGACCACTGACAAAGGCTGGCACCGTTTAAGGTGCTCGTCGGCTGGGTGTCAGAACCGGATGGGGCACGCGCGAGTAGTCAGGGTCGATGGGCATTGCCGGCCCTGAGACCCGATCGCCCCGGCAAGGCTGGCGTGCTGCCTCAGACCCGCTTCCCGGCGCTGTCAAACAGGTGGACGCATTCCAGATCAGCCTTGACCCACATGACGCTCCCGCGCTGCGCGGAGACCCGCCCCCGGAACACGCCTATGATGGGATCGTCGCCCAGATGGGCGGCAACCTGGGTTTCCGCGCCAGTCGGCTCGATGAGGCTTACGCTGACCTCGACGCCTTCCTGATGGAGATGCAGATGTTCCGGACGAATGCCATAGGTGACCGCAGACCGCTTTGACGTATCGCACGGCAAGAAGATGCCCGAACTGGTCTTGAAGCCGCCATCGGTCATTTCGCCGCTGATGAAGTTCATCGCCGGCGAGCCTATAAATCCAGCAACAAACCTGTTGTTCGGGCTATCGTACAATTCGAGCGGCGTGCCGATCTGTTCGATCAGGCCGTCGCGCATGACAACGATCCTGTCGGCGAGCGTCATCGCCTCAATCTGGTCGTGTGTTACGTAGATCATCGTCGTGCCGAGCCGCTCGTGCAACTCCTTGATCTCCGAACGCATCTGGACGCGCAGGCTTGCATCGAGGTTCGACAGAGGTTCATCGAACAGGAAGACTTGCGGGTCACGAACGATTGCCCGACCCATCGCCACGCGCTGGCGCTGTCCCCCGGACAGCTCGCGCGGTCGCCGGTGCAAGAGCTTTTCAAGCCCGAGGATCTGCGCCGCACGGCCGACCTTCTGGTCAATTTCGTTCTTGGAGCCCCCCTTCAGCTTCAGCGAAAAGCTCATGTTTTCATGTACGGACATGTGCGGGTAGAGCGCATAGCTCTGGAAAACCATCGCTATGTTGCGCTCCTTCGGGAGGAAGTCATTCACAATTTCCCCCCCGATGGAAATTTCGCCTTCGCTAATTTCCTCCAGTCCGGCGATCATACGAAGCAGTGTGGACTTTCCGCATCCCGATGGACCAACGAGGACGACAAACTCGCCGTCGGATACGTCAAGGGATACGCCCTTCAGGACGTTGACGGATCCATACTTCTTGACAACGTTCTTTGCTGCAACACTTGCCATCTATCGTTCTCTCTTTCCGCTGGCCATGCGCAAGTGCACGACGCTCAGGCGCGGGGCGCCGACACGAGCTTCCCAGACGTAATGGTGATATCCGCAAGTATCTCCGGATCCGCGGCAGCTCCACTGCGTATCAGTCGAAGGGCGGCGGAGACATCGCGGCCCGCATTAAGGCCGAAAGCGCCGACGACCGCAGATTGCGAATTCAGGTAGAACGCACAGAAGCTCTTGCTCAGCGGATCGCCGCGATAAACCGTCGACCCAGCCGCCCGATGGCTGCCCGCGACCTGAATGTTTGCACCATGCTGATCGCTCCAGAACCACGGAACGTCGTCATAGGCTAGTTCCTGGCCCGCCGCGACCTGGCCAACGAGCGTGCCGTGCATTTGGGCATGACGCGACGTCTCTAGGACAACATGCGCGCCCTCGCGCTCCGAGTAGAACTCCGCGACCTCACCAGCAGCGAGAACACAATCGATGTTCGTCCGTCCCGATGCGTCTGTCAAAACGCCCTTGCCGACAGAGACTCCCGCCGATTGAGCAAGCGCGACATTGCGATCGACACCAATCCCCGCAACGACGACGTCAGCCGGTATCCTTAGACCGACATCGGTGACCACAGCGTGTGGCTCGACGGCAACAACCGAGTGTCCGAAGGCAAACTCGACACCTGCATCGCGGTGCATCGCTTCGATTGTCCTGGAAGCGGCCTTGTCGAGAGAGCGGGCCATGACGCGGTCACCGACTTCCAAAACGGTGGCTTGACATCCGCGCGAAATGGCCGCCGAGGCCAGTTCCAGGCCGATTACCCCCGCGCCGATGCAGACTACCTTGCGGCCGGAGGTGAAGGCCTTCTTAATCTGTACGGCATCCGCAAACGTCCTGAGGGTCAGGACGCGATCGCTGCCCGGCACCGACAGCGTGCGCGGCCGGCTGCCGGTCGCGAGGATCACCTTGTCGAAGGGTATCTTGCCGCCAAACGCCAGGCTGACTGCGCCGGCCGCTGGGTCGATGGCTTCCGCGGCTACACCCGCGAGGACTTGTACTTTCTCGTTGAGATAGTGGGAAAGTGGAAAGAAGTTTGCGATCCGCTCGCTTTCCAGTTCCGTGATGAACGACTTTGAGAGAGGAGGGCGTTCATAGGAATGGACGAGCTCGTCTCCCAGCAGAACGATGCGCCCGTCGAAGCCTGCCCGCCGCATCGAGACGGCAGCGTGCGCTCCGGCCTGGCCGGCGCCGATCACAATATGCGTTTTCATTAGGTGCCAATCACGCTTCGGCTTCGGGCAACGCGACATAGATATTGCTGCCCTCAAGCTTTACTTCATAGACAATGAGGTCCCTGGCGATCGGAGGGCAAAGTCCCTTCCCGGTCCGGACGTCGAACCGGCCAGCGTGAAGTGGACATTCGACTTCGCACCCCTCGAACCAGCCGTCCGTAAGAACTGCAAATTCGTGCGTGCAGACATTCGTGGTTGCGCGCAACTCGCCTGTTTCCAGGTGAAAGATCGCGACCCGTCGCGACTGGACGGTAAGGCCCAACATCTCGCCTGCCGGTACATCGTCAATAGATGCGACGCGAACCCAGTTCATAAGATTTCCTTCTAAGCTAACCACGAGGCAGATGTGAAAGGTGCCAGCTCCGCCCCCTAGTCACCATAAACCGACAACGCCCGCGCTCGTCGGGGTCACTGCAGACCGGCCCGACGCATCAATGCGTCGGGCGTCCTCAGATCCGCACTGAGGCGCGTCAGAGCAACCGGTAGAGGCCTTTGGCATTCTTGCGCAGTAACATGGCCCGCTTGTCGTCCGGGATGTCTGCCTTGAATGCATACTTGGGATCGTCGAAATCCCAGTGCGGGTAGTCGCTAGCGTACAGCACACGATCCCAGCCGATCTGCTCATAGAGGCCGAGCAAATCGTTCGGATCATCCGGCTCCTCGACGGGCTGAGATGAGAAATAGAAGTGCTTGCGCAGGTAGGAGGACGGCGGATGCTTGATCTGCGGATGCTCGGAGCGTAGCGTCTTCCAGAGCCGGTCCAGACGATAACCGAGGCTGATCGACCAGGCTGCGCCACCTTCGATCAAGATGACGCGAAGGTCGGGGAAATCCTCGAATACGCCTTCCAGTATCATGCTGATGACCTGCGTCTGCATCGAGAAGATTAGCGCGAAATGTTCTTCGTTGTAATAGGAGCCCCAGCCGCTCGACGTACGCGCGCCGCTCGGGCCACCGACATGGATGCCTACGGGGAAACCGTGATGGGCAGCCGCACCGAAGATCTTGCGGTAGCGACGGTGCCCCAGCGGTTCCGTGGTCAGGGACGGCAGTTGCACCTGAGCGAAAGCCGAGTCCGACGCACGCCTCTCGATTTCCGCGACAGCGGCATCGGCGTCATCCTGCACGATGAGGACGGACGCGCGGAGGCGCGGCTCCCGATCAACGAACTCCGCAACCTGCCAGTCGTTGACGGCCGTGCAAACCGCGTTTCCGAGATCAAGGTTACGCGCCGAGTTGCCGAGGCCGAGCGGCTCCAGGATGCCTAGCGTTATGTTGTTTTTGTCTAAGTGTTGCTCGCGCATGAAGTTCACATCCGAGCCCGGAGCCCCGCCGACCGGCGGCCAGGCGTCGCGGCGCGCCGTATGCGGCACGTACCGCGGATAGGCATCGCTTTGTGCTGCATACGGGCCGTTTTGGGGATCGCCGAAAACGTCGAGATGGTCGCGCCAGCGCTGCGGCAGGTAGGGCTTAAGCGCGTTGCCGTCCCGGGGAGACGGATGGATGTCGCAGTCCACGACGCCATTATCCGCCATCACTACTGACCCCTTGGGGTCAACTGCAGGTGTGCTGGACATCTTTTTATCCCTTTAGTCTTGTATAGGTCTTGAGCGGATTTTCGCGGGTAATCTTCTCGTGCAGGCGGGCGGGAATTCCCTGGGGCATCGGACTATCACCGTCAAACTGCCAGTGCGGGTAGTCCGACGAGAACAGCAACATGTCCTCTGAGCCCAGCTGATTGACAAGGCGCTCGACATCCTCAGCGTTCGTCGGCCCGTCGAAAGGCTGGATCGTGAAGCGAACACGATCACGCACCTCCGCGGAAGGCGAACGTTTGACCCAAGGCACTTCGCCGCGAATGCCCCGCCAGGTCTTGGTAACGCGCCAGAGATAGGACGGAACCCAGCCCACGCCCGATTCGATCATGACGAAGGTCAGGTCCGGGAATTTCCCGAAAACGCCTTCCATTATGAGGCTCTGAAGCTGTGCCGAGAACAACTGCGTTCCGTGGGCGTAGTCCTGCGTGAAGGTGGATGGCCAGCCGCAGGAGGTGGTCGGATAGCGGTACATGCTGCCCGCGTGGATGCCGATAGGCAGGCCGTGACGCTGAGCGGCTTTATAGATCGGCCAGTACCGGTTCTTGCCGAGCGTGAGTTCGTTGCCCGCAAGCAGTAGAACCTGCACGAAGCGATGGTCGCTCGCACAACGTTCGATTTCCTCAACCGCCAGTTCGGGATTCTGGGTCGGGACGACAATGGATGCGCGCAAGCGCGGTTCTCTGTCGAGCCACTCCTGCGCCATCCATTTATTGGTTGCGGTACAGAGGGCGGCAGCCATGAGATCGCTCATGGCCACCTGCCCGCCATACAATGGATTGCAGATCGCGAACTCGACGGTGAACGTGTCGAGAGCATCCTCGCGGCACCGTTCGAGACTAAGACCAGGCTTTTCACCTGGAGTCCGCCAGTCGGGCCTGCACGCCAACGGCGAATTTGGCGGATAGCTGGCGAGCTCCAAGCCGTCGATTTCACGATTGCGGAACTGCTCCTGCCAGTACTCATCCATGAACGGTATGAGCGCAGAAGTACCCGGAACTGCCGGGTGGATGTCGCAATCGATGACGGGTTTGATCTTAGCTAGCATGGCTGCGTTCCTTTAGAGCAATCCGGCCCGCTGGAATGTTCTGTGCCATTCCTTCGCAGCTGCATCCAACGCTTCCTGGGCAGTTGCCTGCCCCAAGAGTGCGCGCGAGATATGTGGCCGTATCTGCTGATCGCAGGTCGCGAATACGGGGTCGTTTGGCATCGGAATTGGCACAGCGTTCTGCTCGGAGAAGGCCTTGCTCCACTTCAGCTTCGAGACGATTTCGGCATCAGCAAGGTTCGACTTGCGAGGCGGCGAGTTGCCGTCGAATGCCGACTTCTTGAGGTTGATCGCGTTCGTCGCCATCTTGACGAATTCGAACGCCCAGCGCTTGTTTGCCGAAGCTTCGGCAACGCCGATACCCCAACCGCCGCTCCAGCCCATGCTCTGGGATGGGTCGGTCGCGCCGGGGACGGTTGACCAGGCCCACTTGCCAGCCGTCTTCGAGACTTCCGGATCGTCAAGCAGGGTGCCGTTGGGAGCAAGCGCGACCATCATAGCGAACCGGTCGGCTTGGCCGCCGGCGACAAGGCCGTCATATTCCCAGGTCGATGCTTCGGGGGGGGTTACCTTGTGCTTATTGACGAGATCGGCATAGAACTGCAGCGAGTTCACCGATTCTGGCTTGTTGATGAGGATTTCCTTCGTGGCCAGATTGTAGTCGCGTCCACCAGAGGAGAGCTGGAAGGGGTTCCAGCCGCGCACCATGGCTTCGGACTCGCGACCGTAGATGCCAAGGCCGAACTTCTCACCGCCGAACTTCTCGGTGACCGCGATCGCGGCGTTCTGGAACTCCTCGAAGGTGCTCGGAGCGGCGGTGATGCCAGCTGCCTCGAGCAAGTCGGGGCGATAGTGGAGGATCGTCGAGAGGAACCGGTACGGCGCCGCAACGATCTTCCCATCCACTGTAAAGGCATCCTTGGCCGCCGGGAGGAAATCGTCCCAGTTGTAGCCGTCCGCGCCGTATTCCTTGATGAGCTGGTTGAAGTCCGCCAGCTGCGGTGCCGCCCAGTTGACCATGACGGTGTCGAACTGTGCCACATCCAGGCTACCGTCGCTCGCGTCAAGCTGCGTCTTGATGCGCGTCGCAAGAGCGTCGTACGGCAGGAACTCGAACTCGACCTTTATGCCCGTCTCCTTTTCGAACGCCGGGCCGACTTCCTCTTCAAGCGTGCGGCGCCACTTAATCATCAGTGCGGCGACCACGAGCTTGTCTGGCTTTGCCTGCGCCAGCGCCGAAGTCGAGAGCATCGAGCCCGCGAGAAGGCCTGCACCGGCCGCAGCCGATCCATGCAAGAACCTACGACGGGTAATATTTATCGATGATTTTCCGAGCTTTTCCAATTTATCCTCCTCACCCTTTCACTGAACCTGCAGACAATCCTGCAACGAGATGCCGTTGTGCCAATACAGATATCAACAACACCGGCGAAACTACCAACATTCCTGCGGCAGCAAGCTGCCCCCAATCAACGCCACTGTCGGCAGTTGAGTAACTTGCAAGCAGTACGGGTAGTGTCTGAGTCGCGTTATTTGTGAGAACAGCCGCAAACAAGAAGTCATTCCATGCCATCAGGAGCGAGAGCAGACCGATAGCCACCAGGCCGGGCCGCGACAGCGGAAGGACAATACGAAGGAAAGTCGTCCAGCGGCTGGCCCCATCGATAGCGGCACTCTCCTCGATCTCTACGGGGAGTTCCTCGAAGAAGTTTCGCATCACCCAGACCACCAGCGGAAGGCTGAAAGTCGTGTAGGCCAGGATCACGCCGAGACTGCTGTTCTTCAACCCGAAGGCATCAAACAGGAAGAACATCGGGATCAGCACGGCCATTGGCGGCAGCATCCGCATCATCAGCAGCGAGTAGTATACCGTGGTTCGGCCTCGGAACGGAATTCGCGCCATTGCATAGGCGGCCGGAGCGCCGACGACGAGCGACAGAAGAACCGTTCCGCCGGAGATCAGAAGACTCTGAAACAGGGCGGGAAAGAAGGCTGCGGTCTTAAGCACCTGCTGGTAGTTCTGGAGCGTCGGCTCCCAGAAGAACAACGGCGGGTTGGTGAAGATCTGCTGGCGCGTCTTGAACGAGATTCCGAGAATCCAGAGAATCGGGAACAGGAAGATCACGGTCATCGACAGCAACCCCGCATAGACGCCCGCCTGACCGAGTGTCTTTCTGTACTTGCGCATAGCTGAACGCCCATTGACGCCGGACATCAGACCTTCTCCCGCAGGCGGAATATCATGATCGGAATAGCACACAGGCAGAGCGACGCGACAAGCATGACCCATGATGCGGCAGCACCGAGCGTGAAATCGAATTGGCTGAACGTGAGCGCATAGGTGAACATCGAGATCAGGTTGGTCGACCCACCAGGCCCCCCACCCGTCAGCACGTAGACGTTCTCGAAACTACGGAACTCAAAGATGGTACGAAGTAGAAGTGCGACAAGGATCGACGGGCGCAACGCGGGCAATGTCACGTACCAGAACGTTTGCAAGCGACTTGCACCATCGATGGATGCAGCCTCTGCCGGGTCGGTTGGCAGCGAGCGCAGGCCCGCCAGGAGCAGAACGGCGACATAGGGGACGTTCTGCCAGACATTGACGAGCGTCACCGCGATTGGGGCAAGCTGCGGATCACCGACCCAGGCGAGCTTCTGGCCTAAAAGGAAGTTGACGAAGCCGTATTCCGGATCGAGCAGAAGCTTCCAGCACAGCGCAGCGACAATCGGCGTCATCATCATCGGAAGCAGGATGAGTGTCCGGATGAACCGTACGAATGGCAGATCCTTGTTCAGGAGAAGCGCAGCGCCGAGCCCGAGCAACATCTCGATCGTCACGGTAACGATCGTGTAGGCGATCGTGAGAACGAGACTGTGCACGAATACCGGATCCGTAGACAGCAGCCGGTAGTTTTCGGCCCCGGCAAAATCACCGCCATAGATGCTTCGGGACGGCGTCCAGCCCTTCAGACTCAGAAAGAACGAGAAAGCCAGCGGCAGACCGAAAATGATCAGCATCACGATGACAGTGGGAGCCAATGCAAAAACGTGAAACTGATGCTCAAACCAAACACCTAGGCGAGGCTTCCGGCGGGATGGCCGCGCCGAAACCAACCCGCGTGCGGGACCCGCGACCACCGTTCCGACCTTCATACCTCGACCGCCAAGTAGTCGTCTTCCTGGGTGACTTCGATTCTCTCTGCCTTGTAAGGGCCCTCGACCAGCTGGGCACCGGCCTCGACTGTCACGGGGAACTGGCGAACGGCGAGCTTGCTGGGATCGCAATAGGACTGACCGGTCCGGATGTCGAACTCCCATCCATGCCAGGGGCAACGGATAAATTCGCCCGGGCGAAGGCACCGAACCTGGCCCGGCTCATCTGCAACGGCTATGCCGGAGCTGAGACCCGCCGAAAGCGCAGCAGCTTGATGCGGACATCGGTTCAGCAGCCCGTAGTACTCGCCACCCAGATTGAACAGAACGATTGAGCGACCCTTCACGGACACGACCAGCCTGCTTCCCGGTGCGATATCAGCCGCCTTAGCTACTATGTGCTTCATTTCCAACCAGTCACTTGAACTCGCTTATCCGAGCCTGCTTCAGATCTAGCATTGCGCCTTCTGTATTTATATGCACAGAATAGTACGATTTTTTCAGCACAGATTCTCCGTTCGCTGCCTAATTCGGTTAACTATGAGGAAGCTTCGATTCAGGCGGGTGGGCTCTGCCGATGGCGGGACTTGGAAGCCGAGGAGCACCCCTCGGTGTCATTTGTGTGGAAAATTGGCATCAGGAAGCAACACAGATCATGTACCGCTACGAAGCCGTCGTTGGACAAGTGCAGGAATGGATATCGACAGGCGTCCTGAAGCCGGGCGACCGTCTGCTCTCAATAAGGGACATGAGCGCGAAGCTCGGATACAGTACCGTCACCGTCTACCAGGCCTACCGAATGCTAGAAGACGATGGAACCCTGGAAACACGGAGCCGCTCTGGGTTCTTCGTATCCACAGGCGCCAAACCGCTCGCGGAATTCGGCAAGATGCGGCCCGACTGGGACACGGGCAGCGTCAGCCAGACCGGCAACGTGGATATAGCCCCGATCTCGCTGCCAAGAGACCTCGACGGCTTTGGCGCGCGGACCGTCAGCGAAGACCTGCTGCCCCTTGCTGAACTCTATCGCCTTCTGGGGAAAAACCTCCGGCAGGAGGCCTGCTACCGGAACTCACTTCCCTGGAACGGACTTGAAGCGTTGCGAGACGTGGTCGCAAGGCAGATCGGCGATACGTCCTCGCGAACGCACGGTAGAAACATCGTGATTACGCGAGGCACCTGCACAGCACTTCAACTGACGCTCAATCACCTGCGCAAGGAGAAGGGAAAGGTCATTGTGGAGACGCCGATGGCTTCCGACTGGGTTTCGACGGTGCTCGCCTCAGGGCGCGAACTCGTCGAGATCTATTCGCATCCCCGGTATGGCGTGGATCCGGAACAATTCCAATATCTGCTGGATCACAACGATGTCGCCGCCTGCGTGCTGTCGCCGATTAACCATTCGCCTACCGGCGTGTCATACTCGGTCGACGTCGCACAGCGGATTGTCGAGGCCGCCACTGGGAAGAACGTGAAGATCATCGAGAACATGGCTGGGCGCGACCTGTACTATACCGGTCCACCCGCATTCGATCTCGCACAGTTCGATACACGCAATCTCGTGGTCCGCGTGGGGGGATTTGCAGAAACGCTCGGCGCGCGCTTCGGACTTGGCTGGATTGTCAGCTCGCCAAGAGACCTGCAGGAGATCAGGGCGACGGTGGAAGCCGACGTCGTCCTGGCCGGGGACAGGGCCATTCAGACCACGTTGGCCGAGTTCCTGGTAAAACGGAGTTATGATCGTCACCTACGGAAACTCAGAGAGAGTCTATCCACTCGGATGCGACGGGGACTGTCCCTGATGTTCCAGACTTTTCCCGATAATTGCACAGTTTCCCGACCCCATGGCGGATATGTCTGCTGGGTCCGCGGTCCCAAAGAATTCGACGCCCTGAACGCCGCAGCCAAGGCGCGCACGAACGCTGTAGGCTTCGGGCCGGGTCCGCTGTTCTCAGTGACCCGGTGGTTCAACAACTTCATCGCGCTGAACCTGTCATACGAATGGACGCCCCAGCGTGAACGCCAGCTGGCACTGATCGGAGAACTTCTACGGGCGCATTAGGACTCTTCTGCGCGACCCCAATTCCAGGCTCGGGCCGCTTGGTACCGAGGGCATGGCCCGACCGAGCCCATCGGTCGGGACGCTCCAGACTTTCCCATCCTCCTTCAATGGGCCTCACGACTGACTCTATCTCCACTACCGCGGACAAGGAAATCGAGATCAGCCCCTCGATCCGCCTGCTGGACGTGGTCGAGATACATCTTGACGTATCCGCGATCGGTGGCCAGCGCCGGGGCTTGCCATCCCTCCCTGCGGGCGGCCAGCTCGGCTTCGTCGACGAGAAGCTGGATGCTTCCCTCCTTCACGCTCAACCGGATCCGGTCGCCGGTGCGGACCAGTGCCAGCGGACCGCCGACCGCGGCTTCAGGAGCCACATGCAGGACGACAGCGCCGAAGGCAGTGCCCGACATTCTTGCGTCCGAAATGCGGACCATGTCCCGCACGCCGGCCCGCACGAGCCTCGCCGGAATGGGCATGTTCCCGACCTCGGCCATGCCCGGATATCCTTTCGGCCCGCAGCCCTGCAGCACAAGCACGGTGTCCGAGGTCACGGGGAGGTTGGGATCGTTGATCTGGTTATGCATATCCTCCACGGACTCAAAGACATAGGCCGGACCCTCATGTTCGAGCAGGCTTTCGGCGGCCGCCGATGGCTTGATAACCGCCCCGTCCGGCGCGAGATTTCCAGTCAGCACCCGGATGCCTGCCGCAAGCTTTACCGGTTTGTCCATCGAGCGGATGACCGATGCGTCATAGCATTCGGCCTCGGCGCAGATCGACAGGATGGAACGGTTTAGGACTGAGTTCGCCTCCTGCAATAGCGGTGCCATTGCCTTGAGCACCGCCTGGACACCGCCTGCATAGCAGAACTCTTCCATCATGTGCTGGCCTGACGGTAGGCAATCAACTAGCAGCGGGGTGTCCGAGCCGAGGTTAAAATCCTTGAGAGCTAGTGGGATGCCAAGCCGGCCGGCCAGCGCGAGAAGATGCACGACTGCATTGGAAGAGCCGCCCATCGCCGCGTTGGCAACGATAGCATTCTCGAAGCTTGCCCGCGTCAGCACCTTTGACAAACGCAGGTCCTCGCGAACCATTGCCACAATCCTCATACCTGTCATGTGCGCCAACGCCATGCGCCTAGCATCGACCGCAGGAAGTGTTGCATTCATGGGCAGGCAAAGACCCATCGCTTCGGCGAGAGATGCCATCGTGGATGCGCTGCCCATGACATTGCAAACGCCGACCGACCGGCTTATGCCAGACTCTGCGGCCATGAAATCCTGCATGCTCATCGTGCCGGCGCGCACGTCCTCGGAGAAGCGCCACACATCCGTCCCGCCGGCAATGCTCTTGCCGCGGAACTTTCCATTGAGAGCTGGTCCGGCAGACAGGACAATCGTCGGAAGGTCCACACTGGCGGCTCCCATCAACTGGCCTGGCGTCGTCTTGTCGCAGCCGCCTAAGAGCACGACCCCATCCATCCCATTGCCGCGGATTGCCTCTTCGACGTCCATCGCAAGGAGGTTGCGGAAAAGCATGGCCGTCGGACGGAGCTGGTCCTCACCGAGTGAACTTACCGGAAATTCAAGAGGGAATCCGCCAGCCTCCCACACGCCGCGCTTAACCCCTTCGGCCAGCGTGCGCAGGCTGGAGTTGCACGGGTTGAACTCCGACCAGGTATTACAGATTCCAATGACCGGGCGGCCGTCGAAGACGTGGTCGGGAAAGCCTTGCATCTTCATCGAGCTGCGATGAATGAAGGCATCCTTGTCGGCACCACCAAACCACTGCCGACTTCGGTATTTCTTATCGCTGGTCATCGTTGGAATCTCTTAGGACAGCGTAGTCGATTGAACTTCATGCGAGGCCGTAGTTGGCTGCGATCGCCAGTCCATCTGGTGGAAATGTGTGTACCATCTGCACCTTCGTTGGACCCATCACTCGATCGGCCGAGGAGTTAAGCGGTTCGCGGGTCTTAGTCGAGCTTCTCGACGACCCTCCCGGCGATTGCGATCGTACGGTCGATGTCTGCATCAGTGTGGGCGAGCGAAATGCTCCCTTGCTTAGTAATCACGGGAAACAGAAACACGCCCTCTTCGATAAGCGCACGGCGGAAGGCGATGTCGCGCTCGGCGTTGTGGTTCGTGGCGATATCGCGCCAGCACACCGGTACATGGTCCATGAAATAAACGGTGAAGGCCGAACCCTGGCGCACGATCGTGGTCGGATATTCACGCGCTGAGAAGACCTGCTTCAGACCGCCTTCGAGACGCGCACCGAGGCGTTCGAGCTCGCTATACACTTCCTTTTCACGGGTCTTCAAACGGGTCAGGCAAGCCTTCGCCGCCGCAACGTTGACCGGATGTCCGTTGTAGGTACCCGCAACCGCGACGCGCTTGGACGGCGACGGATCGCTGCAAAGCTTCATGATACCGCGCTTGCCACCCACAACGCCCATCGGATAGCCATTGGCAACGGCCTTGCCGAAGGTGCAAAGGTCTGGGATCACGCCCGACAGCGCTTGGTAGCCGCCAAGGGCGTGGCGGAACCCGGTCTTCACTTCATCGAAAATCAGGACCGTGCCATACTTGTCGCAGAGCGCGCGCAGGCCCTCAAGATAGCCTGGAAGCGGCTTCACGATGCCGATGTTCTGCAGGATCGGTTCGAGGATCATCGCTGCGACATCACCCCTCGCAAGGGTGCGCTCGGCAGCCTCGAGATCGTTATATTCGATCGCCCGCACTACTTGGTCGATCACCTTCGGCACGCCCGCACTCATAACGCTCAGCGGATATTCTTCGCCGACAACATGCGGCTCGACGAACGACGCCGGGTCCATGAGATTATAGCTGACATAGTCGAGGCAGCCGTTGTAGCCACCCTGCATAACGACAACGACATCACGACCGGTGTGCGCACGCGCCAACCGCAGCGCATAGCCCACCGCCTCCGATCCGGTGCTGGTCAACTGGAGCTGTTCCAGGCCCGGCACACACTCGACCAGCAGCTCGGCAATCTCGGCTTCCCATGGCATGGTCCCGGCCCCGATAAGCGATGCGCCGGAACGGATCGCCTCGATAACCGCCTCGTCCACCTCGGCATCCCCGTGGCCGAACAGATAGGGCGCGAAGCCCGCGTGGTAGTCGATATATTCCCGCCCGTGGACATCGTAGAGATAAGCGCCTTTGGCGCGTACGAAAAGCTTCGAAGGATTGATGGCGCGGTTCAGTGACATCGTACCGCCGGCAATGAATTGACGTTGCCTCTCGACGGTATCGCTCAGGCTTTCTGACATTCAATTGTCCTTCGTTTCTTTCATCGGCTGCGCGCAAACAGGGCGACGCCGAGACCTGGATCCTCGTATCAGATTACGTAGATTTAACGTTAAGTCAATCCGAAATTGCGTGATATAAGGCGCCCCTCCCCTGAAATTGCGACGACAAGCAAAGGATGTGACTATAATCCCGCCGAAGGCTATGTTGCCCACATCGCGGGGTTTCCGATTGTCTCGGCAGCATTCGAATTGGAGGCCATTTTATGAAATCCATAAAGCGCTTGACGCAGCGCGCTGTCACCATCAAGGATGTGGCCCGTGAAGCTGGCGTGTCTGCGATGTCGGTCTCGAACGTTCTGAACGGGCGCGGGCGCATTTCGGAGGCCACTGCCGACAGCATACGCCGCACGGTAGAGCGACTAGGTTACCGGCCATCCGTGGCCGCGCGACGGTTGCGGCTGTCTCAGCAATGGACGATTGGGATGCTGATCGTCGTCGATGATGCCGATTTCCTCAATGATCCGTTCATTACCGCGCAGGTGACCGGACTGACCAACTATCTCACGGCCAATTCTTACAGTCTTATCCTGCGCGGCATGCGTCCCTCGGACTTCCGGACGGCCCGCGTTTTCCAGGATATCGAGGCTGATGGGATGGTGGCGATCCTCTCCGGCGAACCGATGCAGCGCGAATGGTTCGTTCGTGAGCTTTCCGCACTACGGATTCCGCTGGTCTTCCTGCAAGAACAGGAAGCACCGGACGACATGGACTGTATCGTCATCCGGCAGGACGATTTCGACGGCGGGCGCCAGGTCGGGCTCCATCTTGTTGAAAATGGGGCGCGCGATTGCTGGATGCTCATGCCTTGCGTCGAGTGGGCTGCAATGCGCTCGCGTTTGGAAGGCCTCTCGTCAATGTTTGCGGAGGCGGGACTGCAATCCCCGACAATTATCCGCTGCAAAGACGAGAGTTTCGATATTTGCTATTTGGCCACGCTTGACGCGCTGCGCCATGGTCGTCGTCCTGACGCAATTGTCGGCGGCAACGATCGCATGGCCATCGGGGCAATGAAGGCGTGCATCGACACGGGGATTCGCATCCCCGGTGATGTGCAGGTGATGGGCTTCAATGCTTTCGATACTTGGCGTTATGTAGAGCCTACTCTGACGACCGTCCGTTCGGCAGCACACGACCTAGGAGAACGGGCCGCAGGGGAACTCATGTCGCGCCTCCAGACTGGACAGTTCCGCAGGCGAAAGATCACCCTTCCGGTTACCCTCCAGCCGGGGAAGTCCACTCGCCAGATGGGCTGAGGGCAAGCCCACGTCCCGCAGACCGGACCGCTGGTAAATCAGACCCAGCCGCCATCAACGATGAACGTCTGCTTCGAGCACATCCGGCTGTCGTCTGCGGCAAGGAACAGCGCCATGCGCGCAATTTCCGGCGAGTGCAAGTGACGCTTCAACGCCTGGCGTTCCTTGATCTGCTGCTCACCTTTCTCGTCGAGCCATAGGGCAACCTGCCGCTCGGTGAGCACCCAGCCCGGAGCAATGGCGTTAACCCGGATACCTTCGGTGCCGAGTTCGGTGGCCAGCGCGCGGGTGAGGCCGACAACGGCCGCCTTCGACGTGACGTAGACCGGGCAATCGCCCTCCGCGAGCATCCAGGTGATGGAGCTAAAGTTGATGATCGATCCGCCGCCAGCCCTACGCATCTGGTGGCGGACGTGCTTGGCGGCAAACAGCTGGTGCTTAAGGTTTACGGAGATGCGATCATCGAAATATTCCGACGTGACCGCATCCAGGCTATGGCGGTCATCATTGCCGGCATTGTTGATCAGCGCAGTGACTAGGCCGATGTCCTTTCCGACCCTGTCGATCACCTCCCCGAGCCTGGCGACATCGCGCAGGTCGCAAGCTTCGAAATAGGGTTTGTGTCCGCCGCGGGCGGCAAGTTCGCTAGCCACGTCATTGCCGGCCCTTTCGGCAATATCGACGAACGCGACCTTGGCGCCCTGATCGTGAAAATGCTCGACGAGACTGCGGCCGATGCCCGACGCACCGCCCGTAATGAAAACAACCTTGTCCTTCAGGCTTGGATAACGAGCCCCGTTCGGTAGAATTTCACGTTCCAACGCCTTACTCCTGAGATCGATCGAACAGCGCGGGCGCCGTTCGCAAGCTGGTTTAGTTCGGGTTTTTCGTCAGCGCTTCGTCTTCGAAAAGCGCTTAGTGATGGCGCGCAGCCCCCTCGACTTCGCAACTTGGAAGCCGACCTTCTGACCGATACCGGTATCCATGATGCTGTCTACGAGCGTCTTGCCGCCGGCGCGCATGCGGACCTGACGGACATTCCGATCGCCACGAAGGTCGGCGAGGATGCGCATAGCTGCATTATGTCCCGGCGCGCCGGTCACGCCACCGCCGGGATGCGATCCCGAGCCGCAGAGGTAGTAGTTGGCAACCGGCGTCCGGTAATGCCCTGCCGCCCAAAGTGGACGGGCATCCAAGAGCTGCTGCATGCCGACCATCGAGGCCTGGAAGATGTTTCCACCGGTCAGGCCATAGTTCTTTTCCAAATCAAGCGGAGTGATGACGTTGCGGCCCACGATGTGATTGCGCAGGTTTGGCGCGTATCGGAACAGCATTTCGCAGACGCTGTCGACCCACGCTTCCTTGTGGTCATCCCACGTGCCGTCAGCGAGTTCATACGGCAATTGTTGAACACCAAGGGCGAGCGTATGGTGTCCGGGGTTGCAGACACTCGGATCGGTGACCGAATGGATCAGAGCCTCGATCACATATTCCTCTGCGAAGATGCCCCGGCGCTGGGCCTCCCAAGCTTTCTCGTATAGCTCGACGCTGCCGCCCAAGATCGCGTGACCTTCATGTTCCGGTCCCTGCTTGCTGCTACCGAAGCCGACATATCCCGGCAATTGGTCAATCAGCAGGTGAATACGCGCCATCGACCCCCTCTGGTCGATGGCCGCCGCAGCCTTCATGACACGATCAGGCAGATGCTTGCGGTCGAGGAGCTTGGTTAGCGACCGCTTTGGGTCCGCATTCGACACAACGATGTCCGCTTCGATTTCCTCACCGGACTTGAGCACCACGCCAACTGCTGCCCCACCCCAGACCAGAACCTTGTCGACCGCCACTTCTGTTCGAATTACCGCGCCATGGGCGATCGCGCCGGCGGCAAGCGCGCGGGTAATCGCACCCATGCCTCCAACGGGCAGAGCCCAGCGCCCAAGCACCTCTTCGAATTCGCCTTGGGAGTGATAGCCATACACATAGGAGGTGCCTGGCGTGGAGGGGCTTCCCCAGGTTGAGACCATGCCGAGGAAGTTCATATGTCCGCGCATCCGCTCGGACTTGATGTACTTCTGCGTCAGTTCCAGCGAGGAAGAGAACACGAATTCCTGCAGGAGGTCGTGCTCTCCCTCATCCTCGAACAACTTGATGAACTCGGAGCGAGACAACGGCTCCGACAGCAACACATCGCGGGTGATGTCGCCGAAACGCTTCATGCGTTGAGCGAAACGCAAAAAGTTCTCGCCATCGCCCTTGCTGTGTTTCTCGATCGAGGCGAGCGTGCGATCGAGATCCTTGTACATAAAATAATGATCGCCGTCGTCCCAGAGGGCGAAACCCTGCACGTCGGGGGACTTGGATACCAGACCGTATTTGGCGAGTTCGAGGTCGCCGATGATCTCGGGACGCAGCATACCCTGCACGAAGGAGCAGGAAGACCAAGTTGAACCCGGAATCAATTCCTCGCTTACGCATGCGCCACCGACGACATGACGCGCTTCTAGCACGATCGTTGATAGACCTGCGCGGGTGAGATAGTTCGCGCAGACCAGACCATTGTGCCCGGCGCCTACGATTGCAACGTCGTATTTATTCGTGCGTCCCATAACCGACCCTCATTATCGGGCAAAAAACTGGTATTCCATCACGTGCTCGTAGACCTGGCCGGGGTTCAGGCGAGTTGATGGGAAGTGCGGAGTCGAAGGAGCGCACGGGAACTTCTGGGTCTCGAATGTCAGGCCGGCATACGGACAGTAGGGATGATTACCCTTACCCACGATCATCGGGGTGATATAGCCGCCTGTGTAAATCTGCACACCTGGCTCAGTTGAACGCAGAGAGAGGCCACGACCCGACTTCGGATCGTAGAGAGTAGCCACTGGACGAAGTTCGCCTTCAAGGTCGCGCAGAACCCAGTTGTGATCGAAGCCGCCTCCGCTCAATCCGGCAACGCCGGCGTTCGGCACAGCATCAAGGTCCTGGCCTATTGGCTTTGCCACGCGAAAATCGAATGGCGTTCCCTCAACGGTCAGGATTTCTCCAGTTGCGAGAAGCTCTTCGGCAACAGGCGTATAGAAGTCCCCTTCGACCGCCAGGAGCTGATCATGCAACCCGCCAGAGGCGTGACCTGCCGCGTTCCAGTACGCGTGATTGACCAGATTAAGCACGGTCGGCTTGTCTGTCGTACCGGTCATGGTGATGATCAGGCGGTTGTCATCGGTCAGTTCATAGCGAGCCTTGACAAGGACCTGGCCGGGATAACCCTGATCACCATCAGGCGACACATGGGTGAAGGTGACGGCATTCGTTACCTCGTCCGGGAACGCGGCCCAGACGTGCTTGTCTATGCCCTTCTGACCGCCATGGAGGTGGTTGCCCCCTTCGTTGGCGCTCAGAGCATAGGTCTTGCCGTTCAGCTTGATTTCGCTGTTCTTGATGCGATTTCCATAGCGGCCGCATGAGGCCCCGAAATAGTGATCGGTGGTTGCGTAGTCCGCCACGTCATCCAATCCGAGAACGATGTCCTCGAAGTTGCCCTGCCGGTCAGGAGCCTTCAGGCCGATAAGACGGGCGCCGAATGTGATCAGTTCGGCACTAAGTCCGCTCGCATTTGCAATGGAATACGCCTTGATAATCCGACCGTCCAGTTCGCCAAATTTTTTGTTGGTTATTGGCATACGTCAAGCCTGTCAGGTTGAATTTGTTATGAGCAGCAGAGACTAGTCACCCACCATTGGACGCCGACACGCTAGAGGATCGGCTAGCACCTACTGGGACGCTTCCCTAGGAGCGGTAGGGTTGGCTCAAACGGTTGGACGAAATCACTCCGCGAATCAACAAAAGCGGCCCCGCAGATCCATCCAGCTTCACTACTCAATCCGCGACCCATCTCGGCTCTAGTAGCGCCTCGGGGGAGCGAATTTAACGATAAACCTACCGCTGTTGCGCCCAGTGTCAAGCCAAAATCGACCCTTTTGGTACCGTTTTTTGAGTAGTCATCTCATTAACCGAAGAGAATGCGTGCCACACCTGAGTGGCTATGGTCGACATTTGTCGACCATTAGGGCGTACTATCGCTACTCAGGTATGCCGAAGATCGATTCGACTCTGAATGCCGTCTCTCATCTGTCCATAGCCTGTCGGCGGGCTCTTCTGGGCAGCAAGGTTGTCGAGGCACTACAGCACCCTTTGCCAGCGTCGGAGCGAGCGGCGTTTCGACGTAGGTTTCGAAGATGCCCCGGTTCATCGGCAGTCGATGACGAAAGGGCAGTGAGCCCAGGACAGCGCAACCCTGGTCCGCAGCCGCTGGCCCTTAAGGCAGCGGCCGCGCAGGCGTGTAATCTTCGTAGTGGTTCCGGTTTCGTCATACGGCGCTGCAACTTGATGCCCTGCGCAAAGCTGGCTGCGAGACGCTCTTCGAAAACAAAGCATCGGTGTGAAAACCAATCGGCCGGGGCTGGCCCGACACCGACGGATATCTGCCCCTGCGTAGCAATCAGGTATGACGCCATGCCAACCGTATATCCGTGTCCCAATAATGTACCGGTGCCTAAGTGTGCAGAAACCGGCGAACCGCTGAGATCCTGGCGCTTTTGAACGGTAGCGGCGCAACTACCTGCTTCCACTCAGGCGCGAGCTAGAAGTTGCGGGCGTTTGTCAACGCCGGCGGGCTGCAAGCAACTGCTTCTCTACGTCAATCATTAAAAATCGCAGTAACTCCCAAAACACTCACTAATAACCAGAAAAGTGATAATTGTTCATTGACGGTCTCACCCCCTTATGATGATCATGCATTACGAGCCGAAGCGTGGCGAGCTTGACGCTGCGCCGCGGAACCGAACTTCAGGTGACAGCTGGGGGCAATGTGAGTCGCAAGATCGCAGTAGCAGTCGTGGGATTAGGTATTGGGTCCGATCATATTACCGAGGCCTATGTCAAGCATCGCGACAAATTTGGGTTGGTCCGTATTTGCGACACGAATCCCGCCCTCCTCGAAAGGGCTCGAAAGGAATTCGGGGCGAGGGAAAGCTGTACCGACTTTGCAGAGGTCCTGGCTGATCCGGACGTGGAAGTCGTGGACATATGCACTCCACCATTCACTCACCATCAAATGATCCTGCAGTCGCTTGCCGCAGGCAAGTCGGTCATATGCGAGAAGCCGCTGGTTGGATCGCTTAAGGACGTGGATGAGATCATCCGTGAGGAAGGCCGGTCCGCACGCCGTGTGATGCCGATTTTTCAGATGCGCTATGGCACGGGCATTGCTCAAGCTCGGGCTTTGATCGAGAGCGGAATCATCGGAAAGCCGCAGATCGCTAGCATTGAGACCATGTGGAACCGCCCACCTGAATATTATCAGGTGCCTTGGCGCGCAAAGTGGAAGACAGAGCTGGGCGGTGTACTGACCAGCCAGGCAATCCACGCCCACGACTTGCTGACGCACTTGATGGGCCCGGTCCGCTCTGTCTTTGCGCGAACGGACAACCGCCAATACGACATGGAGATCGAAGACACGCTCTCCGCCACGGCGCTGCTCGAATCGGGCGTGCCGGCGTCGATGACCGCAACTGTCGCCTCTGCAGATGAAATAACGCGGCTTCGCTTGGTGTTTGAGCATGTCACGATGGAAAGTGATCATTCCCCATATAATCCGGGCGGGGCGCCTTGGAGGATCCTCGCTCGCAAAGACAGCATAGTTGGCGATGTCGGCCGTATAGTTTCGGAGACAAAGGAGTATGAACACGGCTTCTCTGGGCAGTTGCTTGAGTATTACGATACTTTTATTGAGAATACCCAGCCTCCTGTAACGCTACATGATGCCCGTGCATCAATAGAGCTGGCCACGGCAATGCATTTCTCCTCAAGAACAGGATCTGAGGTTGTCTTGCCGATTGGAAAGCAACACCCGTATTATTCCGGCTGGGCCCTATAAATTCAGATCAAGAAACGTCCCTTCCATTTGGGGCGCGACGCCGGCCGATCAAGTGGTAACTGCGCGGTCGCCACAACCTCAAGCGCAGCCGCGGTCGCCAGTTCGTCGCCCACGTCAAGGCGCTGCCCGGCAATCCGTATGACGGCCATACGCTGGCCACCATCCTTCCGGCCATCGAGAGCTCGATGGCGCCAATCTCGACAAGATCATCACCGATGCCGGCTATCGTGGCCACAAAGCCACAACGCCCCCAAGGACAAGACCTTCAAGGTCCGTGTCGCCGGCTACAAGCGCGGCCTCATCAGGACCGTCAAGCGGGCGCGGCGGGCCGCCATCGAAACCGTCATCGGTCACCTCAAGAGCGACCATCGCATGGGCCGCAACTTCCTGGCCTTCGCCCAAGGTGACGCCAACAACGCCGTGCTCGCCGCCGTAGGCTGTAACTTCAGCCTTCTGCTCAACTGGCTGGGGCTTTTGTGCGCCTTCATCACGGCGATGCTCGCAACCACAGCAACGCCACCCCCTCCGGCAGCGATTAGCCTGACGCCGCAGATCACCTGGCATAACCGGCTCCAACGCCACCCTTCCCACGACCAATGTTTGGAAGTCGCTTTCTTCACGGACGACAAGTGAAGGGTTCTTTGAGCGGACTTCGCACACCCAACGTATGAGCGAACTGCTCTTAGCCCACTGCCTGGGGGCGTCGCTATTTCAACTCGGAATAACGGATTCGGCCCTAGCAGCGAAATGGGCGGCCAGCGGAGCGAGAGAAGTGGCGTCGTGATCTGAAGCGGTCCCCGCTCGCGCACGATCGGCAATTCCCACGAATATGACCGCGAAACGGAAGAGCGCGAAGGCGCCGTGGAAGGCCGTCAGCTCGGCCGTTGGAACAGCACTCCGGTAGTAGGCCCGCACGAATTGCTCTTCGTCGGGCAGACCGAGTGCCCGCCAGTCCCCGCCAAGTATGCCGCCATACTCGTCCGGTGCCGTACGCCATGGCATGCAACAGAAGGCAAGGTCTGCCAGAGGGTGCCCAAGTGTCGAAAGCTCCCAGTCGAGGATCGCAACGACCTCATTCCGCTGCGGGTGGAAGAGGATGTTTCCAAGACGGAAGTCGCCGTGGGCAATCGAAACTCGACCGTCGTCGTCCAGCTGGTTGGCTTTTAGCCATGCAATGACTCGGTCGAGCGCGGGGATCCTGTCGGACGGGGACTCAGCGTACTGCCGCGTCCACCGCGCGATCTGGCGCGCGAAGTAGTTGCCCGGTTTCCCGAAGCCTGAGAGGCCAATTCGCGCGGGCTCGACTGCATGCAGCTTCGCCATCGCGTCGGCCATCGCAAAGTAGAGCGGCTTTCGGTCAACAGGCGAAACGTCAGCCAGCGAAGCGTCGTGAAACACGCGCCCGGCGACACGCTGCATCAGATAAAACGGCGTGCCGACGACCGATGTATCGTCGCAGTACAGGATGGTTTTCGGCACCGGAACTTCCGTATTCTCGAGAGCTTTCATCACCGTGAATTCCCGGTCGATGGCATGCGCGCCCGGAAGGATCTCGCCCGCCGGCTGTTTCCTCAGGACCATGCGTTGACTGCCGTGATCTAGCAAGAAGGTCGGGTTCGATTGGCCGCCGCCGATCCTCTCGATGACAAGCTCTCCTCGTCCGAACTGTTGGTTCAGAAACGTGCCGAGCCGCGCTTCCGAGAACTCGGCAGTCATGAAACTCCGTCCCGGTCTGCCAATGCGCGAGCCTCCTCGCGCAGGAGAAATTTCTGGATCTTGCCGGTGGCGGTCTTCGGAAGCTCGCTGAACATGAACAGCGTCGGCACCTTGAAGCCTGCCAGTTCATGTTTGCAGAAGGCTCGCAGTTCCTCGACCGTGACCATCAACCCGTCGCGTACTTCGATGAACGCGACCGGTGTCTCGCCCCATTTTTCGTGTGGCGCGGCCACGACCGCAGCCAACAGCACAGCGGGATGGCGATGGAGGACGCCTTCGACCTCAAGGCTGGAGATGTTCTCACCGCCGGAGATGATGATGTCCTTGGAACGATCCCGAATCTCGATGTTGCCATCGGGATGGCAAACGGCGAGGTCTCCCGTTCGGAACACCCCGCCCTCGAACGCCTTCTCCGTCGCGGCCGCATCCCGGTAGTACCCTGCCATCATCGTGTTGCCGGCGAGCGCGATCTCTCCCATGGTGATGCTATCGGCTGGCACTTCGCGACCCTGCTCGTCGATCACCTTGATGCGGTTCGCAGTGATATGGCGAACTCCCTGTTTCGCAAGTTCGACGGCCTTCCGCACCGCAGACAATCCTGTTTCGTATTCGTCCAGCTGACGCAGCGTTTCCGGCCCGTAGGATTCGGTAAGGCCATACAAATGCGTGAGGTCAAAACCGAGCGCGTCGAGTTCGGCGATGAGAGCGCTCGTCGGCGCCGCGCCTCCGGTCGCGACCATTACCCTGTCTCCCGCCAGCCGCATTTCACGGGCCGGATGGTTCAGCATCATGTAGAGGACAACGGGCGCGCAGGAGAGATGCGTGACCTTGTGCTCGGCGATCGCCGGGAAGATCAGGGCCGGTTCCGGTCGATCGAGACAGACATGTAGCCCACCCGCCGCGGTGACGGCCCAGGTGTGGCACCAGCCGTTGCAATGGAACATGGGCAGGGTCCAGAGATAAACGGATCTCGGAGTGAGACCAAGCGCGAGCACGTTGCCGATGGCATTCAGGTACGCCCCGCGGTGGTGATAGACGACGCCCTTGGGCTTGCCCGTGGTTCCCGAGGTGTAGTTGAGGCAAAGCGGCTGCCATTCATCGAATACGGCACCGACAGGAAGCTCGTGCGGGTTGCCCCCATCAGTGAGGACGTCGAGCCCTTCGGCCAAGTTTTCAAGGCAATCGGCCAGCCAGTGCAACTCGACGGAAGCCGAGGTCGCGGCGGCCTGGGCGACCTTCCAAAACGCCTGCTCGGATATCATGAGCCGGCATTGCGAATGCTTCAGGATATACCCGACCGTCTCGACATCGAGACGGGTGTTAATCGTGTTCAACACCGCACCGATCATCGGGACTGCATAGTGCGCAGCCAGCATCTCGGGCCGGTTCGACGCCCTGACAGATATGACTTCGCCCGGCTGGGCACCTTTTTCCAGAAGGAACACTGCCAGACGTGCCACGATCCGGTCGAACTCGCGATATGTCCACAGGCGCCCGTTCCAGGCAATGGCAGGTCGCGCCGGGAAGACTTCGACAGCGCGCCTGAAGAACTCCAACGGGGTCAGCGGAACGTGATTGGCGACACGTGGCCGCAGATACTCCTCCACCTGCATGCTGCTCTCCCTATCCGGCTACGGGCCAGCTCCAGAAGTTATTGCCCTCCGCGACGAAGTGGTTGTTCAGCACCATCTTGTGGACTTCGTCGGCGCCATCGACGAGACGTGCCTGCCGCGCATAGCGGTATATCCATTCAAGCACGGTGTCCTTGGAGTAGCCACGGGCCCCGTTGATCTGGATTGCCGCGTCTGCGGCCTGGTGAAGGAGATTGGCGACGTGGATCTTCGCCATGGAGACTTCCTTGCGGGCGAAGGAACCCTGATCGAGGGCCCATGCTGCCTTCATCACCAGCATCCGTCCGATCTCGATCTTCATGGCAAGATCGCCGATCATCATCTTGATTGATTCCCGATCCGCGAGGCGGACACCGAATCCTGTCCGTTAGGCTGCATAGGCCTGGGCGATCTCGACACAGCGCTTCGATAGCCCGAGCCATCGCATGCAGTGTGTGAGCCGTGCAGGCCCGAGCCTGATCTGGGCCGCCTTGAGCCCGTCGCCCTCTTTCATCAAGATGTTCTCCTCTGGAACCTCCAGAGCGTCGAAGACGAGCTCGCAGTGGCCACCGTGTTCCTCAGGCCCCATGATCGGGATGCGACGTTCGATGCGCCAGCCCGGCTGATCCCGATCGAACAGAAAAGCCGTCAGGCCTTTACGGGGATCGTCCGAAGTCTTAGCTATGAGAATGAAGTGCTGCGCCTCCTCGGCCCCGGTGATGAACCATTTCCCGCCGGTGATCGTGTACTTGCCGCCCCGTTTCTGCGCTGTTGTGCGAATCATCGCGGGATCGGAAGCGCCACCAGGCATCGGCTCGGTCATTGCGAACGACGAGCGGATACGTCCCTCGACGATCGGCTTCAGCCACCGCTCCTTCTGCGCATCGGTTGCGACCGCTTCCAGAAGCATCATGTTGCCGTCATCTGGCGCGGCCGAATTGAAGATCACCGGTCCGAAAATCGACCTGTTCATCGCTTCGTAGCAGATTGCTATACCGACTTTTCCAAGACCTTGCCCGCCGGTCTCCGGCTTGAGCTGCAGGCACCAGAGCCCTTCGGCGCGCGCTTTCACACGCAAGCGATCCAGAACGTCGATTCTGATGTTGTCGTGCGCGTCGTAGCTGGCGCGATCAGCCTCGAGTGGAACAGCATGTTGATTAATGAAAGTCGCGACGCGGCTCCGAAAGTCTTCAATATGAGGGCTGATCTTGAAATCCATGTCCAATCCTAAAGCGATGAGACGAGATGGCCGCCGTCGACGACGATCGATGAGCCTGTGATGTATCGGCCCGCCTCCGTCGCCAGCAGAAGCAGTGCTCCGTCGAGATCTTCCATTTTCCCCAGGCGGCGCTGGGGTATCCGCTTGAGGAGGGCCAGCCCGGCTTCGCTTGCGAAGAATGCTCGGTTGAGATCGGTTTCGATATACCCGGGGCATAGGGAGTTCACCCGGATGCCGTGGCGTGCCCATTCGAGGGCGAGAGCCTCGGTGAGGTGCACGACGCCCGCTTTGCTCGTGGCGTAGCTCGCCAGAGAGCCTGCAACGCGGTGCCCGAGAATGGAGCCGATGTTGATGATCGAACCGCCTTTCCCGTGCGCTTCCATTTTTCGGGCGGCTGCCTGGGCCACCAGGAACACACCCTTGAGATTGGTGGCCATGACCACGTCCCATTCGTTGGCCGACACGTCCAACGCTGGCTTCATGTCGGAAAGACCCGCATTGTTGACGACGACATCGATGTGCAACCCCAAATCGTCAATCACCGAAAAGGCAGCGTTGACGGACCGCGGATCCGTTACGTCGAGCGAGACAGGGTGGGCGACGCCTCCACGAGCCTCGATCTCGGCAGCCAAGGTGTGCAGTTCATCCGTGCGCCGGGCCGCAACCACAACAGTGAAGCTTCTGGACCCGAGCAACCTTGCGAAGTGTTGCCCCAGCCCCGAAGAAGCTCCCGTGATCAATGCGGTTGGCAAGTCAGCAACTCATCATTTGGCATTGTTCATCCCTTGACCGCATAGGACACACGCGGATATCAACCAGCGTTGAGTACAATCTTGCCAATATGCTTGTCCGATTCCATAAATCGGTGTGCATCGCTAGCTTGGGCAAGAGGAAATACTTCGTGAATGAGAGGCTTGAAATCCCCACGCTCTATGATCGGCCAGACGTTCTCTTTCAGAGCGGTTGCGAGGACTCGCTTGTCCTCTCTGCTGCGCACACGCAGAGTTCCGCCAGTCACAACCAGTTGCTTCGACAATATGTCCGTAAGATCTATTTGAACTCGGCTACCTCTAAGAAAATATATCTGGGACATCCGGCCTTTTCTTCGGAGAAGCTTCAGGTTCCGAGCGGTGTAATCGCCGCCGACCATATCCAGGATCACATCAGCTCCGCACGTGCGTGACAGAATCTCTTCAACAAAGTCAGCTTTGTTATAGTTGATTGCGTATTCTGCACCAAGGGAAACACAGGTCGCGCACTTTTCATCCGTCGAAGCCGTAGCGAACACTCGGGCACCCATCGCAGTGCAAATCTGGATCGCGGTCGTACCGATACCGCTTGCGCCGCCATGCACCAGGAACACTTCTTTCGGCTGCAGGGCGCACTGCTGGAACACGTTGGCCCAAACCGTAAAGCATGTCTCTGGAAGGGCTGCCGCTTCGACCAGCGAGAGACCCGCTGGAACTGGCAAACACTGGACGGCCGGGGCGGAGACGTACTCCGCGTAGCCGCCTCCGTTGACGAGGGCGCAGACCGCATTCCCCACGCGCGGCCACTCGACGCCCGGCGACACGGCAACTATCTCGCCTGAAACCTCGAGACCAGGCAAATCGGATGCTCCGTCGGGAGGTGGATACAACCCCTTTCGCTGGAGGACGTCAGGTCGATTTACACCAGCTGCTGCGACGCGGATGAGCACTTCGCCTGCGCCCGGGTGGGGCCGGGGGCGTCGCACAGGTTTCAACACTTCAGGCGGGCCGGATTGCGAAATCTCAACGGCGAGCATGTCGGCTGTGTCGCGGTCGGGCATGTCTTTGTCACTTCCACGCCAGAGGATCGATTGTCGGCCTCGAGCGCTCAACCATGGCGCGTCAGTCCGTATTGGAATGAGTAAAGGCCCCTACGAGCGCGGCCTTCGGCTCCTGCTGAAGCAAGCAGTTCGTCGCTGATTTCCGCGGCGCCCACGCTGTCCAGCGGCTCCGGGTCTTGGTTGCCTTCCATGACGATCAACCAGTCAGGTCCAATTTCCTGGCCGGGTTCAACTTTGAACTGGATGCCCTGATTGGCAGACGCGTGCATTGCGCGCTGGTCGATACGCAGAAGGCGCGCGCTTGCAATTCCGGGCACATCGGCCAAGGCTGGAAGAATCCCGTGCGCCAGCAGGCGCCGCATTTCTGCTTCCCGTCCGGTCTCCACCGTGAATCGTATCGACAGGGCTGAGCCGCCCTGGCCATGCCCATAGGCACAGAGCACTCGAAAGATTGCTCGGCTATTGTTGATGAGATCGTGGCGCAGGGACCATTCGCTTTCGAAGCGGATGCAGTTCATGTACTCCGGGCCTGAAACGGTATCTGGGCTGCGCGTTTCGTAGAGAACCATGAATTGACGTTCGGCACGCAGAGCCTTGAAGCGGCGACCGGACAGAAAGCCTGCGTTTCCCAGACGTTCAGGAATGTGCTCGCGATTGTGCCACTCATAGAAGTCGTCAAGCCGATCGGGAGCAATATCAAACCAAAGCCCCAGAAGACCGTCGCCTGCCAATGCCATTGAACCGTTCCTTGATAGTGCCGCTGGGGAGCTTAAGTCTCATTCTGGATCCACAGGGACGAGATTCTAGATTCGCGCGTGGCGTCCGCCATCTATGAGGTGATGCGATCCGGTGACGTAGCTGGCTTCGTCAGATGCCAGAAAGCCCACGATCCCTGCCACTTCGTCAGGCAAACCGTAGCGACCGAGGGGAATGTTGGCAGCGCCTTGCGCCTCGTCGGTCCCGTAGCTGCCATCGAGTGAGTCGATCATTCTGCTGCGGATTGGCCCCGGGTTGATGCAGTTGACGCGCACGCCCTTGCCGGCGACCTCAAGAGCGGCACTGCGCGTGAGCCCGAGAACTGCGTGTTTGCTGGCCACATAGGCCGAGATGTCCGGCGCTCCTGCGAGTCCGACCGCGCTCGACGAGTTTATGATGCTCCCGGAGCGCTGAGCGATCATGACCGGCATCACGTGTCTGAGGCCCAGGAACACGCCTTCGACATTGACGGACATCACCCGTCGGAGTTCCGCCAGCGACAGTTCATGGATCGGTTTCACCGGGCCCTCTATGCCAGCATTGTTGAAGAAGATGTCGATGCGGCCGCCGAAAGACCCGATCGCGTATGCGACGTAGGCCGCCACCTGCTCCTCCACCGTCACATCCGCCTCGAACGTGACGATGCTCGCGCCTGCCAGGGCGGATCTGAACAAAGAAAAATCGGTGCCGGGGCGATCTACCGCGACGATACGCGCGCCCCTTTTTGCAAGAAGCCTGGCGGACGCAGTGCCGATTGCACCCACCGCACCGGTGATCAATGCGACCTTTCCTTCAAGGCTTACGCGACCTTCGGCCATTTTTCCTCCAGCTTATCTCCAGGAAGGATGTGCGACAGCAGGTGATTCCACCCCGTGCCAAATGCTCTAGCTGCGCATTTTCGCATCAATGCCGGCGCTGCCTTCCCGCTTGTTCTTGTTGATCTTCTCCATCGCAAGATCGATCGCGTGACCGCGCCCGCGTTCGGGTTCCCAGTTTCCCACACTTGCGCCTCCGTCGACCACCAGGGCATGGCCGGTCACAAAACTCGCCTCGCCCGACGAGAGCCAGAAACATGCCGCAGCTATGTCCTCCGGCCGTCCTGCGCGACGCAGGGGCTGCATGTCGGAGAACACCTCGAGCGCGACCTCGACCGATCCCTCAAGCGCCTCGCCTGTCAGCCCCAAATCCCGTCCGAAGAGAGGTGTCGCGATGTATCCGGGGCAGATGCAGTTGACACGCACGTTTGCTGCGGCCAGCTCGAGCGAGGCCGTCTTTGTCAGATGCACGACGGCTGCTTTCGCCGCGCTGTAGATGTGGTCGGAATTAATGTGGGTCGCTATCCCGGCTATGCTGGAAATGTTGATGATGGATCCAGAGCCCTGGGGAACCATCACGCGCGCGGCGTGCTTCATACCGAGCGCGACGCCCTCGAACAGCACAGCGTTCACCCGCCGCATGCGTTCGTGGTCGAAATCGCGAACCAGCAGTCCGCCATCGCCTATCCCGGCATTGTTGACCATGACGTCAAGCCGACCAAATTCCGCGAGCGTGTAACTTACCAAGGCTTCCACGTCCTCGGCGCGGCCGACGTCGACACGAAGAAAGCGTGCCCGATTCGGGGCGAGGTGGAGACTGCCCGGGGTGAACTCCGTCACGTCCAGACTGCCTATGACCACGCTGTCTCCGGCGGACAGGTGGCGCTTCGCGATGGCCAGGCCGATGCCACTCGTTCCTCCCGTGATCGTAACCACGCGGCGCTTGTACCCTGCCATCGTCCCTCTCTCATCAAAGCTTGGGCAGCCTAGCTCACATTCTGTTATCGATCAATATATCGCGCGTTAGTGATCGGATACGAACAGTGGAACGTGCTGTGCGTGTCCGACTGCGACGGAGTGGCGTCTTGGGTTTGCGTTTCGCCCAAACGGGGGACCGTCCGACAGCGGCCGCTTTACATCGTCGCTCCGTGCGGACCGAGGACCCGCCCGCCATCTACCGGGAAATCAACTCCCGTTATGTAGCTTGACTCATCTGCAGCCAGGAACAGGACAGCGCGCGCAACTTCATCAGGCGCTCCATCACGACCAAGCCATGTGCCATCGTTGGGAGCGACCGGACCGCTCGCAATCATACCGGGGGAGACGCAGTTGGCCGTAATGCCACGCTTGGCATTTTCCATACTGACCGTCTTAGTGAGCATGGTGATCGCGGCCTTTGCCGCCGAATAGTCCGCATATCCGGGTAGCCCGACCAGACCCGCTATCGAGCTGATGTTGAGGATGCGTCCGTATCGCCGGGCTACCATCCCTGCCAGAACAGCCTGCATGCAGCGGATCGTTCCGTAGAGATTGATCTCGATGATTCGTAACCACTGTTCCTCCGGCATCGTCTCCAGAAAATGCTGGCCCTGCGAATCCAGATGTTCCCATGCGCCGGCGTTGTTGATGAGGATGTCGATCTTTCCAAAGTCACGTTCGATCGCGCCAACGACCGATTCGACGCTCTCGCGAGATGTGACGTCCAAAACGTACCCCTGAATATCCAGGCCGCCCTTGCGCCACTCAGATTGTGCCTTCTCGAGAACCTGCGAATTGACGTCGGTGGCAGCCACGCGAACTCCCGCTGCTGCAAACTGGCTGCAAAGTGCCCTCCCGATGCCCCCGCATGCTCCGGTGATGACTGCGGTTCTGTTGGCGAAATTCATTTGTGACACTCCTTGGTACCTGCTGTCTGACAATGGCATCGTTCTAGAATGATGAGCGGGGACGCACGCCCGCTCCGGCACAGGGAACTCCCACCTACGCCCAGTTTCGCTTCTTGCTTGCCCCGCCGATTCCCGGGTTCATCGAATTGGTCGGATCCAGGCTCAGGTAGTGCCGGACCAAGGCGGCTTTCGCGACGTACATGTGCCCGACATTGTGCTCGGACGGCACTTCCGCGCCACGTTCGGTGAAATGCCGGACGAGGCCGCGCTCCACCTCCAGCCAGTCTGCACCTGTGCGGACCGCGTAGTCGTAGTGGAATGTGTGGCACAGGAAATGCCCGCAGGGGAACCGCGCGACGATATCCCTTTTAAGCGCTGTAGGGATGTTGTCTCGCCAATCCTGGGTGTTCCTGGGGAAGGCAACATCCAGGGCCACAAGATTCTCGACTCTGTCTGCATGAACGGCCCGATAGCGAACCGCGGCCGCGCCCAGCACATATCGATGCCGGAAAGCGGATGCAGCCTCGTTCGGTGTGCATTCGAAGAAGTCCAGACGTGAAGAGGCGCGAAGCCCGGCCAGATGCCCACGAAGCTCGGCCGCCGCATTCTTTTCGATCCGCAGGAAGAGATGATACTCATATCTGCCGCACAGCTCTGCCAGACGCGCGGGGAGATGAGGCGGAGCGATATCAGACAAGAACTGAAAAATGCGATCGGAGATAGCGGTTCCGATTCCCATCTTTTCGGTGATCCCGTCGAACCAGCGCTTTGCGTCGAGCGCGAGTGAAATCCGCTTGGCGCCGACATATTTGAGGTAGGCATAGACATCCTTCCCGTACTTCGCCGCGAAATGATGGCCGTCGCGGCTCAGATATTCGCAGGCAATGGGCAGCGGCGAAAACGTTGTGAGAAGATAGCGCCGCAGGTCCGTCAGCACGGAATAATCGTCACTGCCCAGGCAGAAAACGCTATCGCCAGTGGCCTTTTCGAAAGTATCGACCCGAACGGCGAAGGTGCAGACCTTGCCTGCGGCACCGGATGCTCCGAAGAGGAGGCGTGGGTCGTTGTTGAACCTCGCCGGCGTGTCCTCGTCTATTTCCCTGACGATCCGCGCATAGTCGGGATCCGATGCCAACCGACCATCGTCCCAAATGACATTGTCGTCGCAATAATCCTTGTTGTCGAGCCGCGCCAGAATTTCTTCAGCGCTGTCGCCCAGCCGGATGCCGAGCTCGTTTACGAGTTCCGCCTCACCCTTCTCGTTTATTCGGGCGTACAGGGCCAGTTGGGTATAGGCGGGACCTCGACGCAGCAACGCGCCACCGGAATTATTGGATATGCCCCCGACGACAGTCGCACCGATGGACGTCGACCCGAGCACGGAGTGCGGTTCCCGCCCCACTGGGGCCAGCAGTTGTTCCAGCGATCGCAACCGTGAACCCGGGAAGCAGAGTGCCTGGCGGCATCCTCCGAGAAGGTCGATCCGATCGATCCGTATGCCGCTGACCAAGACAATACCGCGGTCATACCCCTCGCCGAAAGGCGTCGACCCGCCGTTCAGCCCGGTATTGGCCGCCTGCATGATGATGATCTGGTCGAACTCGACGCAGAGCTTAAAGACACGCCAGAGCTCCAAAAGCGAGCCTGGACGCACAACCGCGTTTACGATGCCGTCTCCATACCGGTAGCCACGGACGAAAGGGCGCTGCTTACGGGGCGCGACAAGCACATGCCGTGGGCCGACGATTGCCCGAAGGCGGGATCGCAGCGTCTCGACATCATTGTTTTGCCCGCCCGGCTCCGCCAATGCGAAGGCCATGAGAACTCAACTCCCTATCCCTCACGCCAGCGTCGGCTTGCTCAGAAAGGCGCGATGGTCGAGGTCGCGGGGTCCCGCGCCATGGTCCAGTCGACATTGGAATAAACGGCGCGAGCGCTTCGGAGCAGAACCTGCTCCCTGTGGCTGCCCGCCGTGAACTGCTGAACGCACAGCGCATATTCCGCGCCGAGCATCGGCGCCATCATGCGATGCCGTTTGCCGTATTGCCCCATGCAGATGTAGATGTACGGTATATTCAAAGCACTGCGCAGAGAGATCGTCGTGTGGAAGACGCTGTCCGCCTCTTCTTCACTGTTGGCGCACATGGCAATCTTGACCATGTCGGCACCGATCGACTGCAGCGCGCGGAAGTGCTCGATGGTCTCTTCGGTGGTCATGAATTTCCACGTGTGAGAGGATGCGAGGACCTTCGCGCCCATGCCGTGGATGCGTTCGACCAGCGCCTTCTGCTTGGCAAGCGCCGCCACATCGCTCGTGAGTTCAATGGGGGACGGGTCGTAGAGGTCCCCCATAAGGTCCACCATATCCGCCCCGGCACGCACCGATGCGATAAGGCTTTCGACGATCTCCTCGTCCGTGATCGGCGGGAGATCGGGCCGCTGATCCCTGTAGTTCATTGCAAGGACCGGCTTGTCGCCAGCGTAGTTGAACAGGGCGCGAAGCTTCTCTTCCGAGCGCTCGGCGAGATCAAGTGTGTTGATCATAATGCCATATGCGTCCGTGCCTTCGTATTCCGCGTTACGGAAGGTGCCGATACACCCCTCTGTGGTGTGATCATGCGCAATTGTCAGTGTCTTGGGTGCTATATAGGTTGGATACTTGTCCATTTTCCGGCCTTTGGGTGCTTGCGCAGACGAGTTGTCTGCATCAATCGAAGCAATGATGGCTATTGCACGCGTCTGCAGAGCTGGCGCTGCTCACCCAGTCCTTCGACGCCCAGGGTAACCACGTCGCCTTCCTGCAGATATTGTGGAGGGTTCATGCCCAAGCCCACGCCCGCAGGCGTTCCCGTGGCGAGGATGTCTCCGGGCTTGAGCGTCATGAATTGGGTGACGTAACTGATCAGAAAGGCGGGCTTGAACACCATCTTGCCCGTCGAGCTGTGCTGCTTGGGAGCGCCGTTCACGGATAGCCAGATGCCGCGGTCTTCAATTCCGACGGCCTCGTCCGCCGTTACAAGCCAGGGGCCGATGGGCCCGAAGGTGTCGTGACTCTTGCCCTTGGTCCACTGTCCCTGGCGATGCATCTGAAACTCACGCTCGGAAAGGTCGTTGAGCACGCAATAGCCGGCGACATGGTCGAGAGCCTTCGCCTCAGTGACATATTTCGCTTCTTTCCCGATGACGATCCCGAGTTCGACTTCCCAGTCCACTCGAGAAGCGCCGCGGGGAATCTCGATGTCGTCATTGGGGCCGCAAATGGCGCTGACGGCCTTCTGGAAGATGATCGGCTCGGTCGGGAGCGCGAGATTCGCCTCCGCAGCATGATCCGTATAGTTGAGGCCTATACAGATGAACTTGCCGACGTTGCCGACGCATGCCCCGATACGACCAGGCGCGACCAGCGGCAGGCCGGAGGTATCGATGTTCCGGAGAAGGTCTATGCCGCCGCCGGCCAGCATGTCGCTGTCGATATCGGAAACGACCGAAGACAGCGACCGGATGGAGCCCTGCTGATCGACAATTCCCGGCGTTTCGGAGCCAGCAGGACCATAGCGCAACAACTTCATTCCAACTCTCCGGCGGCTGACCCCTGTTCTGAAATGGCTGCCGCTGAGACGCGGCCTGCAAAGGCGGCGCAATGCGGGTGACCGCGAAGCAAGCCCTTGCGCAATAATCCGAAACCTGCGCCACGCCGATGGGACGCGCAGCTTTCCCAACCATTCACCCGAACGCGTGACCATCGGTTCAACCTGAACCATCCGGCTGCACGGTAACTGATGGTCCAAACGGCGTCAATGCAAGTGTCCATTACAAAGGTCTATAATGCGCGTATACGGCATAAATGTGATCATTAATGATCGCTATCGCCACATGACACGCTCCTTCCGGCTCGACCCGATCGAACGGTTGCTACATCCCCGCGCGGTCGACAAATAGCCGGCGACGACCGTTCCAACCTGCCTGCCCTGTCTGGCACAAGTCCCGCTGGCCTTCAGCGGATGAAGCACGTTGCCAGCCGAATAGACCCCCGCAAGACTGGTCGCGTTCTGGTCATCGACAGCCAGGCCGCCGGTTGCCGCATCGATGTCCAAAGGTCCGTTCAGAAGGGCCGAGACTTCCGGGATCCACCCGGCGGTGAACACAACTCCGTCACAAGGAATGATTACGATCACGCCGTTGCGCTCGACTTCGACACCCGAGACGCGATTGTCCTTCGCCTTGATCGCGGCGACGCGGGTCTTGAGGCGAATGTCGATACCGGCGACACGCGCGAGCCAGGCCAAGGGAGAATAAGAGGAGATCCTCGGCTCCTCTTCGATCATCGCACGAACTTTCAGTCTTGCGTGGCGCGCCGTTAACACCGCGGAGAAGGAGACGTGCTCTGTTCCCACCACGACGAGCGATTTCATGTCCGCCGGGAAGGGCACATTCCGAGCCACCATCTGTTGCAGCAACCCTGTCGTAAGCACTCCGACGGCCGGCCGATCGCCAGGAACGAGACGGTTGCCGCGGTTGGCTTCACGGATACCGGTAGCAAGAATGATCGCGCGCGGACGAAGTGTACGGTAGCCGAGTTCGGGACCCGTGAGGGTTGCGACGGGTCCTTCGTCCAGACTAATCAGGGTCGTGCCGCACAGGATGCGCACCTGAGAGGACTCGAGCGGCCGAAGCAGACTTCTGACGAAACCGGGGCCGGAACGAGGGACCGTGAGATAACCTAGTCCGAATCCTGGATGGGAGCAGAATCGGGGCAGGCCACCGGGTGCGTCATCGCGGTCGATGACGAGAATATCCCGAACTCCCCGGCGCGCCATTTCGGTAGCTGCGGCAAGTCCTGCGGGACCGGCACCGACGACAATTACTGCTGGATCACGCATCACTCTTTTGCTTCCTTTGAGCTTCCATGAACATGGCCTGCACTCGGGCTCCGCAATAGAAGCCCTGGCAGCGGCCGAACATCACGCGCGTGCGCCGTTTCAATCCCTTGATCGAGGCCGGCGGTATCGGGGAGTTCAACGCGTCACGGACTTCCCCGACGCTGATCCGCTCGCAATGGCAGATGATCTCGGCATAGGAGGAATCCGCGGCGATGCGGCTGGGATCGGCCCAAGGCCGGACGCTGGTTTCCGAGAGGTCAGATACTCTGACTCCGCGCACGGCTTTCGTCCGCTCGCAATCGAAGACGGCTGGAAAAACGAGCGATGTGACGTACTCCGCGATACCGAGCGCGCCGGAGAAACCGGTCGAACGGATGCCGGCAACAGTCAGCCAACTTTCCGCAAAGCGCGGCCTAATCTGATACTCGCTATGGTTTGTCGCCGGACGCATCCCGGCATAGATCGTGTTCACCGACACAGTTCTCAGCGCGGGCACCATCTGATCGATCGCCTGGCGCAGAGCCGCCAAACCCTCTTTTGTCACGGCGCGGTCATCACGATCAGTGACATCCTCCGCCGTTGGCCCTACAAGCACGTTCCCGAATATAGTGGGTGCGATGAGGATACCGCGCGACGTGGGCGTCGGTGTCGGATAGGCGATAACGTCGTGAATAGCCCGGGCCGGCTTGTCGAGAAGCATGTACTGACCGCGGCGAGGCCGCACGCAAAAGTCGTGATATCCGGCCAGTCCATCAACGATATCGCCGCGCAAGCCGCCCGCGTTGACGACAAGGCCGGCCGTGATGGAGTCGCCCCGATCATTCCAGAGCTGCCAGCCATTCGAGCTACGGTCGGCGCGTGTGACGCGCCAGGGGCGCAAGAATTCGACTCCGTTGGACACGGCATCGAGAACATAGGCATAAGGGGTGGAAAACGGATCTGCGATGATCTCGTCCGGCATCCACTGCGCGCACAACACGCCTGGCCGGAACTGGGGCCAGCGGCGCAGGACCTCCTCGCCCTCGATCAGATGGATGTTGTGAAAACCATCATCGTTCGCCTCGCGCACGAAGTGCTCTACCATCGCTCGCTGCTCAGCTGTCCAAGCCAGCATGAGAGCGCCGGTCTTGCGCATTGGAAGCCCTAACCCGGGCGCTTCTGCCAGATACCGTTGATAGCCTCGAATGACGAGCTGGCGCTCCAAGGTGCCAGCGGGCGTATCGTGTCCCTGGGTCATCAGAGCCGAGTTGCCCTTGCTGGACTCGTCTCCGAAATCCGGGTTGGCCTCCAGCAGCGCGACTTTTAACGGATAGCGCGAGAAATCGCGTGCTATGGCAGTCCCCACCACACCGGCGCCTATGATCGCGATGTCAAACGCGGAGCTCATCAGAATTCGCTCAGCATTCGTTCAACGCAAAGCTGCGTGTAGGCCACCAGGTCACCTTTAGGCCCGCTATGGCGAATTTGCGTCAGACACCAGAGTGCTTCCCGAACCACGAGCGCAATCCGCTGCTGCTCCACCTTCTCCTTGTCATGAGGGCCATAGGCAGACAGTAGCTCGGCAGCCTCCTCTCGATTCAGGTCCGCGTTTGCTATCACGGAAGCAAGATCGATCTCCGGAATGCCCACGCCCCCATATTCCCAATCGATGAGGAGCAACCGGTCATTCACGCGTATGAGGTTCTCCGGGATTATGTCGCAATGCACCAGTCGGTCCCCGCCACTGCTTGGTGAGCCTATACGCGAAATGATCCTGTCGCGCGGCACCGGCAGATCGGCATCCGGAATGCCCTTCAGATAGGCGAGCGACATGGCGACGCCGCACCGCGGCAACAGCCGTCTATCGTTAGCCGGCTCGGCATGGAGACGCCGCAATACATCTGCCGTCTGTCGCAGCGTCGCCGCATTGTGCATGGCACCGGGAGACAGCGTTTCGCCGACGACGAACTCGGTAATCAGCACCCCCTCGCCGGCGAAGTGGACGCGGGGGCTTACATCGCGCTTAGCGGCCAGTCGGACGCAAAGCGTTTCATTGCTTCGGGAAATGCCGTGGTGCGGAAGGTCGGTCCCAACCCTCCCGAAATAGCTTGCGTCACCATCACGAACAAAGAAGTTGGAATTGGTGCGGCCTTCTTCGATACGCCGGAGCTCAGGCGTGGTTTTCCATATGGGAAGGTTGATCAGCAAAGCCTCGGGTGGTGTCATACGTCTTGTCAATCCGAACGTGGGGTCTCGCGCTGCTTGAGGCGGCAGCGGAGGAACAGAGATCAGGGGGCCGGGCGGCTAAAGGGCGATGCAGGATTTCTGGCCAGATAATGCACTACTGGGCCTCAACCGCGGACACGATGTCACGTATCTCCTGGCTTATTGGCAGCGGCACGTCGGCAAGCGGGCAGCCAACGACCAGTTCATGCACCCTGTTGATGGGGAGGCCGCTAACACGTGAAATGGACATAAGCTTCGATCGGGTTGCAACAACCATCACATGCCGGGACTGATCCGCCATTCGGCGTGCCAGCGATGCGTCATGAGCATTGGCGAAGGTCAGCCCCTGCTCCGGGTGCAATCCGTCTGGGGAAATGATGGCGATATCTGCGTTGATTTGGGAGACCATCGTTTCCGCAAACGGCCCGGAAGTCGCGAGCGAGGCCGCTCGGACGAATCCTCCGAGCAGACACGCGGTTATCTTTGGGCTTGCCGTGAGTGTAGACGCTACATTGATTGCAGGCGTAGCGACGAAAAACTCGATATTGCGTTCCACGATGACTTTCGCGACAGCCATCACGGTTGAACCGTCGTTCAAAAACAACGCGCTGCCGGGTGTAAGCCGGGAGACCACCGCTTCTGCTATTGAAATCTTCTCTTCCGTGTCTTTGGCCTCCCGCCGAGCAAAATTCTGCTCAGCTTCCCTCAGGCTGGGCACCGCCGCGCCGCCGCGGCTCCGCTCCAACCCGTCACTCTTTTCAAGCGCTATCAGGTCGCGCCGAATCGTCGCTGGCGATGCGCCGAGAAGGCTGCACAACTCCTCGACGGTCGCTGCTTGCCTTGTGCGCAGGATCCGCTTTATCTCTGCGCGGCGAACGCCAGGTGCTCGATTCGATTTTCCCATAGCTCAATATAGCTCAACATACTCTGATCGACAATCACTATCGATCATAATCCCAGATTCTTATAGCCAGAGCAAGTGACTGTTCCGTCCGGCATGCTTTGAGGCGAATTGAAATTCGGCTGAGGCGGCATGCGACAGAATCGACAACTGGACGCAGCCGCATCCTGCACAAGAATCGCTCACGGCAGAAGCCGTGGTGGCAGACAAGGCAACAAGATTGCCCGCGACGCACATTCTTCGAACGAGCAGCCACGCGCTGGATACCGGGAGCGCGGGCGTGTTCGGAGCGGAGCGACTCTCCCGACCGAACAAGGACGGCATTCAACCGACTCGGGCCCCAACTCGAGTCAGGTTCGCCTCGGCATGGTCCCCCGCCTCCGCGCATTTCACAGTAAAGATTAAAAAGCGCACAACTATGAGCGATAGTGATTGATATAAGGCTTCGAATGGGGTATTTATATCGTAAAAGAGCACGCTGCCGCTTCGGCGGCCGAACGCGCCTGCCATCTGGGAGACCGAAAGAGGAGAAATCGAAAATGCCGACTGAGTTGGAATACCTTAGCCGTAGCGTTGCTGCGGGCAAACTGAGCCGAAGAAATTTCTTAGGCCGGGCCCTCGCCCTGGGCGCCACTGCAAGCTTTGCCAGTTTGCTACTGACAAACGCAGTCAAAGCCGCAGGTCCGGTTCGGGGAGGCATCCTCAAGGCCGGACTGATCGGAAAGGACCCCAGTCTTGATCCTGCTCTTGCCCAAGTGATGACGCAACTCACCTTTCTGAAGTCCTGGGGCGAGGTAATCGTTGAATATGCCCCGGACGGCGGGATTGAATATAGGATCGCGGAGGAGGCCAACGCTTCCAAGGACGCCAAGACCTGGACGCTCAAGATCCGCGACGGTATCGAGTTCCACAACGGCAAGACCGTGACCGCCGAGGATGTTGCCGCCACCCTTGAGCGCCATATGAATCCCAGCTCGAAGTCGGCTGCGTTCAGCTATCTAAAGGGTGTCGAAACCGTAAAGGTCGACGGCAAGGAAGTTGTGATCACGCTCAAGGAGCCGAACGCGGACCTGCCTTATCTCCTCGCGGACTATCATCTGGTCGTGCAGCCGAATGGCGGGAAGGATGACCCGAATGCTGGTATCGGAGCAGGGCCCTACAAGGTCACCGTCAATGAACCGGGAGTGCGTTTCGGCGGTGAACGCTTCGCCAACTATTGGCAGCCCGACAAGATGGGGTTCGCCGACCAGATCGAGATTCTGGCCATTGGCGATACCACGCCCCGTATGGCCGCGCTGCAGAGCGGCCAGGTCCATATGGTCAACGGCATCGACCCGAAGATCGTTGATCGCATCAAGCAGGTGCCGGGGATCACTGTCCGCGAGACTGCCGGTCCGACGCATTTCGTTTTCGACATGGCCTGCGACAAGGCGCCCTTCGACAGCAGGGATCTGCGTATGGCGCTGAAGTTGGCGATCGACCGTGAGGCGATCTTAGAGAAGGTTCTGCTTGGGCACGGTTCGCTTGGCAACGACTTCCCGATCAACGCCTCCTATCCCCTGTTCACCGAGATCGAACAGCGGAAGTATGATCCTGACCAGGCGAAATTCTACTACAAGAAATCCGGCCACGAAGGGCCGCTTGTGTTCAGGGTTTCGGACGTCGCTTTCACGGGCGCGGTTGATGCCGGTCAGCTGTTCCAGTACAGCGCAGCCAAGGCCGGCATCAATATCGAGGTCAAGCGGGAGCCGGCCGACAGCTACTTCGCCGAGGTGGTTGGGAAGCAGCCGTTCTTTGCCGACAATTGGGGCGGACGCTCGACGCAGGATCTCATGTACTCGGTCGCCTACACGTCAACCGCCGCCTGGAACTTCAGCAACTTCCGCAATGAGAAGTTCGACAGCCTGCTCGTCGCAGCACGCGGTGAATTCGACCAAGCCAAGCGCAAGCAGATGTATTATGACATGGCTGTGATCCTGCGTGACGAAGGAGGCATAATCATGCCAGCCTTCATGCACGTGCTCGATGGCACGGGTCCCAATGTCGGCGGGTGGATCGACGATCCGCATCAGCAGTTGATGAATGGCTACGGCTTGGCGAAGTGCTGGTTGACAGCCTGAAACACCTGGTTCTTACAGAGAGGGTGGCGGCTTGGCCCGCCGCCCTCTCCGCCACGACCACGCAGTGGATCCAACCCGTTTCGATAGGCTTCTAATGTCAGCGACAATTTTGAGGCTTGTTGTCCAGCGCATAGCGTTGGGCCTCATCCTATTGTTCGCGGTTTCGATCCTCCTCTTTGCCGGCACCGAACTCCTGCCCGGCGACGTCGCACAACAAATCCTCGGCAAGGAGGCGACGCCCGAAACCCTCGCCAGCCTGCGACTGGAATTGGGCCTCGATCAGCCGGCGCATCTCCGTTACCTGTCCTGGCTGTCGGGGATGCTGCAGGGCGATCTTGGAAAGGAGCTGATCAGCGGCCGCGACATTGGGCCAGCCATCAGCGGCCGGCTCTTCAATACGCTGGTTCTGGCGGCATGGGCCGCTGCCATCGCGGTGCCGCTGTCAGTCGTGCTTGGACTGATTTCCGTACGTTATCGGGACGGCCTTGTGGACCGCTTCATCTCCACGGTCGCTCTTGCGTCGAACTCATTGCCCGAGTTCTTCCTCGGCTATGTCGCCGTCTATTTCTTTGCGGTTAAGTGGCAAATATTTCCCGCCCTCGCGGCCGTGTACGACGGAATGCCCGTAATGGATCGAATCCAGGCGGTCGCCCTGCCCGGCACCGTTCTGGCGCTGATCGTGCTCACACACATGATGCGGATGACCCGGGCGGCGGTCCTCAGCGTCATGCAATCGCCCTTCATCGAGACGGCCAAGCTTAAAGGGCTTCGGCCGATCGAAATCATCCGCAAGCACGCCCTGCCGAATGCAATAGCCCCGATCACGACCGTGATCGTGCTTGAACTGGCCTACCTCGTCGTTGGGGTGGTCGTCGTCGAGATAATATTCGGCTATCCCGGCATGGGACAATATTTGGTCGACCATGTATCGAAGCGCGATGTGCCGGTCGTCCAGGCAGCGGGTTTGATATTTGCGTCCGTATATATCGGCCTCAATACGGTTGCCGACTTGATCGCGATTGTCACCAACCCGCGTCTGAGATACCCGAGATGAGACGTCGCAATGTATAGCCTGAAAAACATTCCGACGGTACCGAAGATCGGCGCGATAATTGTGGTGATCTTCATCATCATCGCGATATTCGGTCCGCTTTTCGCTCCCTACGGAATCGGAGAGGCGGTCGGGGGTGTCTGGGAACCTTCATCCTCAAGGTTCTGGCTGGGTACGGACAGCCTGGGGCGTGATTTGTTCTCACGCATGATCTACGGCACGCGGACAACGCTCCTCATCGCCGCCGTGGCGACTGGATTGTCATTCGCGCTCGGCTCGATATTAGGCTTTCTGGCTGCTGTGGTCGGCGGCTGGTTCGACATGCTCGTTTCCCGCTTCGTCGATGTCGTGATGTCCATCCCGACATTGATTTTCGCGCTGGTCGTGCTGTCGGTTTTGCCGGGGAGCATTACGACAATCATATTGGTGATGGGCATCCTCGACTCCACGCGCGTCTTCCGCCTTAGCCGTGCCGTGGCGGCCGATCTCAATGCAATGGACTTCGTCGAAGTCGCCAAGCTGCGCGGCGAGGGGATATTCTGGATCATTTTCCGGGAGGTCCTTCCCAATTCGCTGCCTCCGTTGATTGCAGAGCTGGGCATGCGGTTCATATTCGCCGTCCTCCTGCTGTCGACCCTGTCGTATCTCGGACTTGGTGTTCAGCCTCCCCAAACGGACTGGGGCAGCATCGTCGGCGATAATAAGGACGGTATCGTGTTTGGCGTGCCGGCAGCTATGATACCAGCGACGGCCATCGCGCTGCTGGCCATTTCGGTCAACCTGGTCGCCGACTGGATCCTCAACATCACCACGAGCCGGAGAGGCGGGCGGCGCGATGATTGAAATGGCTGCGCGAGACACTTCCGCCGATACGCTGCTCGATGTCCGAAACCTGCGCATCGAGGCGAATGTGGACGTTTCCGGTGAAGCACCCAGGACCACAATCCTGGTCGATGATGTCTCATTCTCTCTCAAAAAGGGCAGGGTTCTGGGCCTGATCGGGGAATCGGGCGCAGGCAAGTCAACCATCGGCCTGTCTTCCCTGGCCTACGCGCGCGACGGAATCACGATTACCGGGGGGCAGATCATCCTGAACGGCCGGGACATCCTCAAGGAAGGCACCGGGGGAACCCGGGGCCTGCGAGGACGAGAAGTCTGCTACGTTGCGCAGTCGGCTGCTGCGGCCTTCAATCCAGCTCAGAAACTCATGGACCAAGTGGTGGAGTCATCGCTGGTGCACGGCGTTGCCACCCGAGCAGAAGCCGAACGAAGAGCGGTGGCCCTGTTCCGGAAGCTCAAGCTCCCTGATCCCGAGAAGATCGGTGAGCGCTACCCGCATCAGGTTTCCGGCGGCCAGTTGCAGCGGGTGATGACGGCCATGGCGCTTTGTCCGGCGCCGGATCTCATTGTTTTCGATGAGCCGACGACTGCCCTGGACGTGACCACCCAGATCGGCGTTCTGGCGGCAATCAAAGACGCGATCCGCGACACCGGTGTGGCTGCGCTGTACATCACGCACGACCTTGCCGTCGTCGCTCAAGTGTCGGACGAAATCCTTGTCCTGCGCCACGGCAAGCTGGTGGAAAAAGGGACGACGCACGAAATCATAAAGGAACCTCGCCAGGAGTACACGAGATGTCTCGTCTCCACGGCCGAGATCAAACGCCAGGAGCAGCAACCTGGTGCGACGCCATTCCTGTCCGTGAAAAATGTGACCGCCTCGTATGGCGGCGGGACATTGAAAGTGCTGAAAGACGTCTCGATTGATCTGTTCGAGGGTCAGACGCTCGCCGTCGTGGGCGAGTCGGGTTCAGGTAAGTCTACACTGGCGCGCGTGATTACCGGCCTCCTGGCGCCCGAGCAAGGGCGGTTGACCTTCTCCGGACATGCCCTTGTCCCCCATTTGCGCGACCGCCCGAAGGAGGATCTGCGACAGTTGCAGATGATTCACCAAATGGCCGATGTCGCCATGAATCCACGCCACACCGTCGATGCAATCATCGGGCGGCCCCTGGAGTTCTATTTCGGTATGCGCGGTGCTGAACGCGACAGGCGCGTCATCGAACTTTTGGACGAGATCGAACTCGGGAAAGGCTACAGAAACCGCTACCCTGATGAACTCTCCGGGGGTCAAAAGCAGCGTGTGTGCATAGCTCGAGCGCTCGCGGCCAGACCCAAGGTAATCATCTGCGACGAAGTTACCTCTGCTCTCGATAAATTGGTCGCGGATGGCATCTTGAAGTTGCTCTTGAATCTACAGAAGCAGGACAACACCGCGTACCTTTTCATCACGCACGACCTTGCGACCGTGAAGGCAATCGCGGACTCGATCGCGGTGATGTATCGGGGCGAAATCGTGCGCTATGGGCCCAATAGCGAGGTGCTGACCCCTCCATTCGATGCATACACCGATCTGCTGCTTTCATCGGTCCCTAACATGGAGGTTGGTTGGTTGGAGAAGGCGATCGCCCGCCAACGTGAGAACCAGAGGGCGCAGGTGATCTGAGACCCTGGAGTCTTCGGTCGGATGAGCCTGGCAATGGTGCCGCGGATCATCTGCCGGGTAGCGGCGGCCTTGTGCGAGCCGAGATTATCCACGATGACGATGTCGCCGGGGTCGAGCACGGGCAGGAGCTGCTGCTCGACACAGCCTCTGAAGCACCGTCCGTTGATCGGTCCGTCCAAGACGCATGGCGCAGCAAGCCGGTCGCAGCATAAGGAGCCGAGAAAGGTCAGCATGCGCCAGTGGCCATGCGGAGCACGGCCGCGCAGGCACTTGCTCCTCGGCCCCCAGCCTCTAGCACAGTACACGACGCAAGGGTGAGGACGGCTTGGAGTGATTGAATAGAGGATTCTTCGCCAAAAGGATCCTCCCATGCCAAGCACGATTCACGCCGCCCTCATCGAGACCCTAAAACGTCATTTTGTGCTGCGCAATTCGCGCCTGAGAACGCTGGCGGTCTGCGAACAAACGTTTGTGCAGACTCTATCTTTAGGGTAGTATCGCCTTCGTTCCCTACGTCTCCCTTAAGAAGAGCAAGCGAGGCCGAGCGTCCTGTCATGACCACCGTTCCGAATTCCGCCGCCGCGCGAGACATCGCCTACCTTACCCACCCCAACAGCAATTTCCGCGAGCACGAAAGCTTGGGCCCGCTAGTCATCGATCGGGGAGAAGGCATCTACGTCTACGACGATCAGGGTAACCAGTATATCGAGGGCCTGGCCGGGCTATGGAGCGTCGCGGTCGGATTCCGGAACGAACGCCTGATCCGGGCCATGGCCGAACAGATGGAGAAGTTGCCCTTCTACCATACCTTCATGAACAAGTCGCACGGCCCGGCCATCGATCTCGCAGAAAAGCTGGTGCAGATGACACCAAGGCGCCTGCAGCACGTGCTGTTCGCGAATTCGGGATCGGAGGCCAACGACACTGCCATAAAGGTGGCATGGTACTACAACCATTCCCGCGGCATGCCCCAGAAGCGGAAGTTCATCTCTCGGTCTCCTTCCTTCCACGGCATCACAGTCGCAGCCGCGAGTCTGACCGGCAACCCCATCAATCATCACGGTTTTGGCCTGCCCTTGCCTGGCTTCATCCATGTAACTTGTCCGCACTACTACCGGAACGCATTAGCCGGAGAGACCGAGGAGGAATTCTCCACCAGGCTCGCAAATGAGTTGGAAGAGGTCATCCTCCGGGAAGGGCCGAGCACCGTCGCAGCCTTTCTGGGAGAGCCACTGATGGGAGGCGGCGGCGTCATCGTTCCCCCCACCGGCTACTGGGATAAGGTCCAGGCGGTCTGCCGCAAGTATGACGTCCTGGTCGTGGTCGATGAGGTGATCAATGGCTTCGGCCGGTTGGGGCAGCTGTTCGGATCGGATGTGTTTGACATCGATCCGGACATGATGACGCTGTCGAAGGCGATCACCTCGTCATACCAGCCGCTGTCGGCGCTGCTGATCAGCGATGCGATATACCAGCATGTCGCCGACGAGACGGACCGGGCCGGCAGTTTCGGGCACGGCTACACGACGGCCGGGCATCCGGTTGCAACCGCTGCCGCGTTGGCCAATCTTCGCATTATCGAGGAAGACGGCCTGGTCGAGAATGCCCGACGGATGGGGGCCCTGCTGCACGAGCGCCTTGGCGAGTTCGCCGATCATCCCATGGTGGGCGAAATACGAGGGATTGGCCTGATTGCTGGAATCGAACTCGTCGCCGATAAGGCCACGAAGCGACCATTCGATCCGGCTGGCGCGGTGGGCGCTCATCTGGCGATGCGCGCCCAGCAGGAGCAGCGCCTCATCCTTCGTGCCCTCGGCGACACCATCGCGCTTAGCCCGCCCCTGATCATCGATGCCGACCAGGTGGAGGATATGGTGTCGCGCCTGTGTCGAGCGCTCGACGATACCTACGAGACGTTCGGCCACACACTCTGAGACTGGCGAGCTGGGCCCCGAGACGGGTGGCCCGGTTGGCTCCTGGGGTAACGCTCGCGCCAGGTCGCCTCGGAGAAAGGCCAAATCAGAGCACCTCAAGGCTGGACGCCGTCCGATGCCGGGTCGACCTTTGCACTCACGCGGCATCGCCGAACCGCTGCGAGGCGGCAGGGTGCGATGCGGCTTGATCGGATGCCGCCCCTAGAGAGGCGAGTCGTAATCGATTGGCGTGGCAAGCCAGCCTTCGGCGCGTTTGTTCCAGAACCGATCCTTGATGAGACTAGAGATTGGCCCCGGGCTTCCGTTGCCGAGTATGCGCCCGTCGATGCACGTCGCGGGAAGGATTCCGCCGGCCGTGGTGCATCCAAAAATCTCGTCGGCGTTGCGGAATTCTTCCGCCGAGACGGGGCGCACCCCCAGCGGCAGGCCCAGTTCCTGGCACAGCTCCATGACTGACATGCGGGTGATGCCGTCGAGGCCACCGCGGGACGGGGTCGCAACTACGCCGTCCGTCACGCAAAAGATGTTGAAGCCCGCGCCCTCGGTCACATTCCCCGCCTCGTCCAGCAACACTGCGAAGTCTGCGCCGGCCTCGAGGGCTTCGAACTGCCCGCGTGTCAGGTCGCCCCAGTGGAAATTCTTGACCCGCGGCTCGAAGGATTCAGGAGGGATCCTCCGTGGGCCAGCGATGTAGAGGGAAAGCCCCGCGTCGATCTTTTCCTTCGGTGCTATCCAGATCCACGGGAGCGCATGACAGACAAGATAGTTCCGCGCGTACTTCGGATGCCGCGGCGCGCCCGCGGGGGGCGTACCACGCACACAGTCCATGCCGACATAGGAATGGCGCAATCCAGACAGGCGGATCAGCTTCGTGAGAACCTGCTTGATCTCCTCGTCGGATTCGGGTGGCGACAGCTGCAACTGGTTCATCGAAGCACGGAACCGGCGGATGTGGTCGTCCAGCCGAAAAAAGGCTCCGTTCCAAACGCCCACGACGTCATACGTCACGTCCGATCTGCGGTATCCCCAGTCGAGGATGGAGATCTTCGCTTCGCCGATCGGGTAATACTGGCCGTCGACATAGGCGGCGCCGTTCGCATAGGGTTGGCCATTAGCATCGCTCATCTCAACGGTCCTTTTCTGCCGGGACTGGTTTCGCCTCCCGGGCGCGGCGCTGGAGGATCGTCGACAGGACCTCGATTCCGACAACGACGATGATCGTCGTGAAGAACAAGATTGTGCCAACCACGGCAATCATCGGGCTGAATTCCTCACGTAGCGCGCTGTACATCTGGACGGGGATCGTCTTGCCGTCCGGCCCGGTCAGGAACAGCGCGATGACGACCTCGTCCCACGAGGTCGCGAAGGAGAACAGCGCCGCGGCGAAAATGCCCGGGATCGTATTCGGCAGTATGACCGACCAGATCGTCCGCAGGTGCGACGCGCCAAGGCTCTCGGCGGCATAGAGCATTCTCCGGTCGAGATTGACCAGCGAGGCAGTCGACGCGATCACCGCGAAGGGGATGGCAAGCGACGTGTGCGCAAGCGCCACGCCGAACTGCGTGCCGGCAATGCCGATCATGTTGAAGGCATAGTACATGCCGACCGCCGAAACGACCGCCGGCACCATGATCGGCAGGACCAGGAAGAAGTTTACGAGAGAGCGCAGCCGCTTGTCGGTGATGTAATAGAGGCCGACTGCGGCGAGATAGCCGAGCGGCGTCGCGATGGCCACCGTCGTCAATCCAACGACAAGGCTGTTCTTCAGCGCCCGCTGCCACTGGTCGGAGGAAATGAACCCCCGGTACCATCGCAGCGAAACCTCTCCGATCGGATAGCCGACCAGGTTCAGGTCGTTGAACGAGATGGGGATGATGACCAAAATCGGAAGGACAAGGAACAGCAGCAGCAGAATGTTCGTGACAAGCACCAGCTTACCCAGCACGGATTCGAGGGACGCGCTCATCACTTCGCCGGATCGAATGTGGAACGCATCGCGTAGCGGCCGTAGAAAACCATGGCCAGCGAAGCGATGACGATGAGCACAAGGCTGAGGGCCGAAGCCATGCCCCAGTTCAGCTCGATATTGATGTAGTAGGCGATGAAATAGCTCAGCATCTGATCACGCGGTCCGCCGACCAGGGCTGGAGTGATGTAATAGCCCAACGACACGATGAAGGAGATGAAGCAGCCTGCAACCACGCCGGGGATCGTCAGCGGTGCATAAACCCGCCAGAATGAATAGGTACGGGATGCGCCCAGCGAAAGCGCCGAGCGCATGTAAGCGGGAGAGATGCCCGCCATGACTCCATAGATAGGAAGCAGGGTGAAAGGCACCTGGATATGAATCATCGCCAACAGCGCTCCCAGGCGCGTGTAGATCAGCGGAACATCGCCAACGCCGGGCCAGAGTGGGCCGATCACCGTCTTTAGCAGGCCATTGTTGCCGAGGATCACCATCCAGGCCACGGTCCGGACCAGGACCGACGTCCAGAACGGGATCAGCACCAGCAGAAAGACGATCTTCCTTACCCGGTCTGATCGGGTGACCATGAAATAGGCAAGCGGGAAAGCAATCAGCAGGCTCGCCAGCGTGACTATCAGCGCGACGGAAACCGTGCGCAGCGCGACAGTGACGAAGGTCCGCTGGCTTTCGCTGACCCGGGCGATCTCCACCGCGTCGTTCCTGCGGAGATCAAGCGCAGTCAGCAGATACCGGTCGGTATAGGGACGGGTGGCAACCTGAAGCTGCTTCCAGGTTTCGACCTCCCCCCACCTGTCGTCGATGGCATGCAGGATTTCGACCGGATCCCCAGTCGGGCTCTCTTCCAGTTGGGAGGCAGTCTGCCGGACAAGGCGTTTCAGAGGCCGAAACTCCTTACCCAGGTCGTCCGACAGGCGCAAAATCTGGTTGGTCCGCGAAGAGTCAAGGAGGTCTTCGGCTAACGCCACATAGGCCGGGGGCCCGGGAAGCGCGTTGCCGTCCCAGGACCGGAGCACCTCCGACAGCCTTGGAAGCCGCGAGACGTTCTCCGAATTATCGACGCTTGCCGTCAGCATCATCGCTATCGGCAGGATGAATGCCGCAAGCAGCAAACCGGCGGCCGGCGATAACAGCAAGATCGGCCTGAGACGGCGCATCATGCACGCACGCTCGGACAGGTCGCCTCCCCGGAAATCCGGGGAGGCGATACACCAACCCAATCAGGCTTCTGCTGGATCACTGTGCCAACCAGTTGTTGAAGCGCTGGACAAGCTCCTCGCCGTGCTCCGCCCAGAACTCGGGGTCATAGGAGTAGCCGAGATCGATGTTCTTGCTCGAGGTCGGGATTTTCTCGGCCTGGTCCGGATCGATCATCTCGCCGACCGACTTGCGGCTCGGGCCATAGGAGGCGACGCTCGAATGGTTCTTCATCACCTCGGGCTCGGAGGCGAACTGGATGAACTTCATCGCCAGATCCTTGTTCGGGCTGCCCTTGACGATGCTCCAGTAATTCAGGTCGATCGCATGCCCGTCCCAGACGATCTGGAAGGTCCGGCCTTCCTTGATGGCATTGTCGATGCGGCCGTTCCAGCCCGTGGACATCACCGCCTCGCCCGCGCCGACCAGCTGCGCTGGCTGTGCGCCGGCCTCCCACCAGATGACCTCCGACTTGATGGTGTCCAGCTTCTTGAAGGCTCGCTCCAGGCCTTCCTCGGTCGCCAGAACCTTATAGACTTCTGACTTCGGAACTCCGTCAGCCATCAGCGCCCATTCCAGATTCACGTAGGGACGCTTCCACATCCCGCGCTTGCCCGGGAACTTCTGGAGATCGAAGAAGTCCTGCAGGGTCTTGGGCGTTTCGCCCGTAAACTTCTCCTTGTCATAGAAGAAGATCGTCGACGCAACGACATTGCCCGCGCCGCAGTCCATGGCCCCGAACTTGATGAAGTCATCCTTCGGACCGATCTGCGAATAGTCCAGCTTTTCGAACAGCCCCTGCTCGCAGCCGATGATGACCATATTGGAGTCGGTGTTCACGACATCCCAGGTCACGTTGTTAGAGTCCACCATCGCCTTGATCTTGGACAGCTCATAGCTGTACTGATCCTCGACCAGATCGACGTTGAACTTCTTCTTGAATGGCTCGAAGTAGACCTCCCTGAGCGTGTCCTGGAAGGCTCCTCCCCCCGCGGTTACCGTAAGAGTCTCCGCGACGGCTCCCGTACTCCAAACCGCCAATGCAACCACGGCGGCCAGGCACATCTTTCTGCTGTGTTTCATTTTACTCCCCTTTTTAGCGCTAGTCGTGACGAAACATTCTAACCTCACGCGAGATCGCGATCGGCACGTTCTTCCCAAAAGCAACCCGGCCCCGGTCCTCCGGAGAGACCTTGCCGTACAGGATGTCGGAATTTCCCACCCGCAGCTGAACCTTGTAGTGGTCGCCCTGGAAGCTGATGCCGTCGACGACCGCAGTCAGCCGGTTCACCGTTTCTTCGTTTCCCAGCATGACATCTTCGGGCCGGACCATGACCTTCACGCGGCTGCCGGTCTCGATATGCGAGTTGTCCCGGACCTCGATCTGTTCGCCGCCATGGATCTGAACCACGTAGCGGTCTCCCCGGCGTTCACGCACGGTTCCCTGGGTCGTGCCGTTGCTGCCGATGAAGGTGGAAACGAATTCCGTCGCGGGGTTCCGATAGATTTCCTCCGGAGTCCCGACCTGTTCCAGCCTGCCGGCATTGAACACGGCGATCCGGTCCGACATCGCCAGAGCCTCGCCCTGGTCATGAGTGACAAACAGGACGGTGACGCCCGTCTCTTGCTGGATTCGCTTGATTTCAACCTGCATGTGCTCGCGCAGCTTCTTGTCCAGTGCGCTGAGCGGCTCGTCCATCAGGACAAGGTTCGGGCTGAACACCAGGGCGCGCGCCAAGGCAACGCGCTGCTGTTGCCCACCGGAAAGCTGGCCGGGCTTGCGGTCGCCATAGCCAGAGAGGTGCACCAGCGCCAGCTGCCTCTCAATTCGCCGACGGATCTCCTCCTTCGCGTTGCCGCGGACGCGCAGCGGAAAGGCTATGTTTTGCGCCACCGTCATATGCGGAAACAGCGCATAGCTCTGAAAGATCACGCCCATGTTCCGCCTGCCGGGCGAAACATTGCGCATTGATGCCCCGTCGTAGAAGATTTCGCCGCGGGTCGGCTCGTCGAAGCCAGCCGTCATCATGAGCAGCGTGCTCTTGCCCGAACCGGACGGGCCGAGCAGCGTGAGGAACTCCCCACGCCGAACCCGAAGGTCGATATCGCGGACGGCCATCGTAGAGCCATCATGGCTCTTGGAGATGCCCCTGTACTCCAGCAGTGTGCCGTCCATACCGGTTCTCCGTAGTCAACTTCTGCCTACCGCCGGTTGTTGAACCCTCGAGATGCGGCAAAAAACGCTTTGAACAAACGATGGCTCATCCTATTCGTGGATATTGAGCCATGTCAAGCGCGCAGGGCCGGCGATTGCGTGGAAAGGAAGCGAAGTATTCGGAAAGGCGTCGAGCAAACGTCGGAAGCCGTGCGCCTACAGTGGGACGCGTCAGGCCTTTGCGGCGGCGGTCGATGCACGCCTCGTCAAGCAAACTGGGGACAGGACAATTCGTCTGGGAACGTTGTGGCTGCCCTCGATGACCTCAAGGAGCAGTTCGGCGGCGGCGCGCCCCATCTCCTCATTGGCCAGGGCAACGGTCGTCAGGGGTGGATAGACCAGGCTGGCGAATGGAGCGTCGTGCAGACTGATCATGGACATCTCGCCGGGTATGTCGATTCCCTTCTCGTGCATCACCTGCAAGGCCCCCGCGGCGCTCATCAGGGTCGCCGCGAAAATGGCCGTGGGCCGTGGCGAGACGCGCTCGAGGATTCGTTTCATCGCAGTCGCGCCACCGGCCGCCGTATAGCCGGCAAGCTCCACCAGGGACTCGTCGTAGGCGACGCCAGCGCGTTCCAGCGCGCGCTTGTAGCCGGCGAGCCGCGCCATGGCGTTGACACCACCCTGATGCCCGGCAAGGTGCACAATGCGGCGATGGCCAAGTTCCAGGAGATGATCCACCGCCATCATGGCAGCGGTCTGGTTGTCGTGAGAGACCGAAAAGCGCGCGCCCGGCACATCGCGGTTGAGTGTCACATGCGGAAAGCCGAGGTCGTTCAGCTCCTTTTCCAGGTCCTCGCCGGTGTCGAACCCGCTGACGAGCAGCCCGTCGACCATGCGGCGCTGTACGAGCTTCTTGTAGAGGTTCTCGTCTTTCTCCGATGGGTTCACATAGTTGATGACGAGCGAATAACCCCGATTTTTCAGCGCCGCTGCCGCGCCCTGGATGGCGTCATAGAAAACGGGATTGTCGAGCTGGGGAATGGTGATGCCGATCGTGTAGCTTCTGGCATTCTTCAATCCCCGTGCCAGCATATTGGGCACATATTCAAGCGCCTCGGCCGACGCGAGGATGCGGGCGCGTGTCTCCTGGGAAACACGCTGCTCCGAGTCGCCACGTAGCACCCGTGAAGCGGTTGACATGTCCACCCTCGCATGTTGCGCGACATCTGCGAGCGTGGCTCTCCTCATTCTTCACTCCAATCTGCTTACACGGCCAGTCTAGTTCCCGAACAGTTCGGGCAGCCACGCGACCGCAGGATGTCTCGGCTGACGGTTCTTCGCAAGCCACCAGGCCGCAAGCGGCGAATCGGTGACGATCACGTCGGCCTGCAATTCCACGGCATCATCCAGCCGGGCAAGGGCCAACTTTCTTGCGGTCTCCGGATAGCTCATCCAGAGCCCGTCGTCAGAACCACAGGACTTCGCCAGCCCGCGCGTCCACAGGTCCCATTCCCGCCGGTCGTAGGCAGTATCGGCCACCACGCGAACATGCTCATAAACGGCGCCAGAGCCGCACAACTCCTCTCTTGCCTCAGGCTCCCAACGGAAGCCAGGCTTGAGCGTGACCGAATCGGCCTCACCCTCGCGCAGCAGATATGACGCTCGCGAGTCATGCACGTAGACAGTGCGGTTGCTTTTCTTCGGCGCGACCCCTGAGTCCGCCAGCAGCCGGGAAAAAAGGCTGACCTGTATCGTGTCGGGAAGCTTCACTTCCAGATCCGCGAACATGGAACTGAGCGCCCAAAAGGTCTCGGGACTGTCGCAGATAACCTCCTCGACCACCGAATTCGCGAGTCCGCCGGCGATCGCTTCGGCTTGCCGGCGGGCCAGCTCGCGATCTCCGAACGCAAGGGCCGTCGCGCCCGTCAGGGCAGGCCAGGGCTCCACGTCCCCATGTCCCGCTACACGCAGGGCTTCCGCCAATGATTTCCCATGCGAGGCGTCACCGCCGAACAAGACTATCTCGCCCAGCAGCATGATTCGCTTCGCCTGCGGCACGGATGGCGCCGCGAACTTCGCGAGCTCGGCCAGCGCTGCCGCTACAGGTTCCGGCACGCCGCCAGTCAAGACCGCATCGGCCCTGGCCGCTCGCATTATTTGCCAGACCGGTGCGTGGTACGGGTCGTAAGCTTGGCTGATGCTGTCCAGCGTCGACTGGAACAGCAGCTCCGTCGAGCGGCCGTCCAGAGCGCATCCCCGCTCGAGGGCGCGCCACAGCATCACACTTCGCGCACGAAGCGTATGTCCGTCGCATTCGGACACTGCAGCCACTTCACCAGCTGGAGCGAGCATCGGACAAAATCTCAGAGCGGCCACTTGTGACCGAAAATCAGACAGCAGCATTGCATGATCCTTCATTGCGTCGGCCCAAATCCCATCTTGCCAGGGTTCATGAGGTGATGCGGGTCAACCGCATCCTTGATTGCCTCGATGACCTGGAACCCGGCGCCGTATTGTCTGCGCACATGGCGCGCCAGCTTGAGTCCGACGCCATGGTGCTCATTGAGGACCCCGCCAAATTCGAGGTTGATCGCGGTGGACATGTTCCACACAGCGTCGTGAAGGCGAATGGCCTCTTCCTTGTCTTGTGGCGGCTTCTCGATGACAAAGCGGTCGTAGACCATGACGCCCCAAGGAAACCAGTGCGAGAAATGCGCGTAATAGTAGAGGTCGTACTCGGCGAAGGCCTGGGTGAGCCGCTCTCGCTTATTCGTGTATAATTTCATGATGTTGTTGTAGGTCGTAACGGTATCGAGTGTTCCGAACATCCACGGAACATCGAGCGCCTTGGGCGGATAATAGAAGTTGTAGCGGTTGTCCCACCATTTCATCCCGGCCTCTGCACCGAGCGGCGCAGCTGAGAATTCCCTGCAGATTTCGATGGCCCTGCGTTCGCAGACGTCGACGATGTCCTCGAAGCCGTCGAAGCCGATCACGAGGTAGGCCCCCTTGCTGACGTCGAGATCGAGCACATTCTTGACGGTCTTGACCGTCGAGACTTCGTCGTAGAGACGCATCACGCAGGGGCGCAGGTCGGCATGCATGATCCGTCGGCCTGCCTCCATGCCCGAGGCAAGGTCCGGGAACAGGAAAGCCGTGAAGCGACGCGTTTGCGGCAACGGGGTGATCCGCAGCGTTGCCTCTGTGACAATGCCGAAGATGCCCTCCGCCCCCACAAAATTTTGCAGGATGCCCGGACCCGCCGCATGGTTCGGCACCGGCAGAGTCCGCATCACGTCGCCGTTGGGCAGCACCACCTCGACCGAAAGCACGAGATCTTCTGCCTTCCCGTATTTCGTGGACACCGTGCCGGAGCCACGGCAAGCAAGGCTGCCGCCGATCGTCGCGGCATGAACCGAGGCGGGATAGTGCGGAAAGGTCCAGCCGCGCGCATTCAACGCGGCCTCCAGGTCATAGCCGACAATTCCGGCCTGCACGGTGACCGTGCCCGACACCTCGTCGATGTTGATGATCCGCTTGAGGCGCTTCAAATCGATGACCATACCGCCATAGACAGGCAGTATGGCGCCTTGCGATCCGGACCCGCCGCCGAACGGGATCACGGGAATGCGGTAGATGTTGGCGAGTTTGATCAACTCCACCACCTCTTCCACAGACCCAGGCGCCACGACGACATCCGGCAGGTCTGGCTCGGCGCCCAGATCGAGCAGCGCGCGCGGGGCCCAGTAGGTATCCAGGCTGTAGGACAGGCGATCCGACGCGGATGTGAACGTATGGTCGCGCCCCACGATACCGATGATCTCGTTCAGGATCATCATATCAAGCAATTTTGACTTAAGCATAGTCCACTCCTAACTCTACGCCACCGTATATTTTCGGTATAAAGGCTGCAGTGCTTTCACTGTCTCGCAATAAAAAGGATACCGACTTGCGTATACTTCCGCCGCAGCATCATTCGGCTCGCAGACCTTTCTGAACCGCACGCAAGTCCGCACCGCATCCCGCACGAAAGGAAACTGGCCGATCCCCACGGCGGCGAGCAGCGCGGTGCCGAAGGAAGCATCGTCGTTCTCTGGCCAGACGACCCGAATGCGGAAGATGTCGGCAATGATCTGGCGCCAGACAGGGCTGCGCGCGCCTCCCCCGATGATCCTCGCCTCGCGCAGGGCCCCGAGCTCCTTCGGCAGGGAGTTGAGGCAGTCGAGCAGGGAGAACCCGATCCCCTCATAGAGCGCGCGCACAAAGTGGGCATGGCCGTGCCGCATCGACATGCCAAGGAAGCCGGCGCGCAATTGCGTGTCCCAGTAGGGCGAACGTTCCCCGTTCAGGAACGGGTGGAAAATCAGGCCCTCAGCGCCCGGCTCCACCGACGCAGCAAGCCGGTCGAGCTCGACGAAGCCATCATGGCCAGTGACCAGATTCTCCTGGAGCCAGCGATGCGCTGACGCACAGGAATTGGTCGCCGCCACCACGTACCAGTAGTCGGGATCGATATGGCGATAGTTCAGCAGGTCCGCATGCGGATGCGCCTTCTCTGACACCACGGCGACGACACCCGCAGTCGCGAGCTTGATCGCGGCCAGGCCGGGTTCGGCCGCGCCCGCGGTCAACATCTCCACCGAGCTGTCCGAAGCCCCCATGACGACGGGAGTTCCCTCGGCAAGGCCAGTCATCGTCGCCGCCTGCGGCGTTACCGTGCCGGCAAGAGCGAACGGACTGCCGATCGGCGGCATGGTCGACAGATCCCAGCCGATCATCTCTGCCAGTTCGGGCGACCACGCGTTTGCCGCCATGTCCAGCATTAGCGTGCCGGCGGCGTCCACGTAGTCTGTCTCCCAGCGCCCGGTGAGGAAGAAGCGCAGATAATCCTTGGCGGGATAGACCCGGTGGACACGCGAGACGATCTGGGGCTCATGTCGGCGCAGCCACAGAAGCTGCGGCAGGGTCCACGTCGGATTCGCCTTCTGATAGCCGACCTGCAGGATGCGCTCGCCGTACAGCCGGACCAACTCAGCCGATTCCGCGGCGCTGCGCTGATCGCTCCAGAGGATGGCGGGGCGGAGAATCTCACCCTTCTCGTCGACGAGCACCACGATATGAGTTCCGGAAGAGACCGCCGCCGCGGTAACGCCCTGCAGGCTGCCTTTCTCGGCAAGGCACTTCAGGGCGGAGGACATTGCGGCGATCCATTCCTTCGGATCCTGCTCTGCCCAGCCCGGATGGCGATAGCTCGTCATAAGGCTGGCGGAGGCAGCGTCGATCACTTCGCCACGCCCATCGATGACCGTCGCCTTGAGGCTGCCCGAGCCCAGGTCGATTCCCAGAAATCGTTCCGCCATGAACTCTCCTGCGGTGGCGGCCGCGGCTGACGGCCACAACCTCCCTATAGCGCAGGATTTGAGCAAGCACAAACGATTGTTCTCGTGCATTCCAGGGGCTTCTGCGGAAATGGACCAGCAGGGCTCCGATGGTATTGTCGAGTGGATGGTGCCAAACCACGCCGGATAGCCTCGCTCTGTCTGGACCGTCAACAAGCCGGGAAGGTCTACTATGCCGGACGTGGCGGATGGTTTCGGCGAGCTTGCGCGAGGACGGGCACCACTCATCATCACGCTTGAAACAGCCAATACTGTGATTTTTCGTGGAATGAGGACCCTGTTTGAGGGGTGATTTTCGTCCAAACTGGACCCCTTAACGATGGGGGCATCAAGATGCCTCCGGTTTGATCGGAGGCATTTGTGTTTTGGATGTTGGCCATGGAGACGATTGCAAAGATACGGCGCGTAATGCTCGTCAGATGCGCCGAAGCCCAGATGGCGGCATCATCGTCTAATCAGCCGTAGCTGTCTTTGGTTGATAAAGGCCCTGTCATTGACAAGAACAATCGTTTGTGCATTGATTAACTCGCGCCAGACTGGTGAAATCGAACAAATTGCCCTCACGGCGCATCGCGCCAGTGTATCTGAAGAGACAAAGATGTCAGACGTTCCAGAGCAGGCCGAGGTTGTGATTATTGGTGGCGGCGTAGCGGGGTGTTCAATCGCGTATCATCTGACCAAAATCGGAATTAACGACGTCGTTCTTTGTGAACGCAAACAACTGGCCTGTGGAACGACATGGCACGCAGCGGGGCAGGTCACGCAAATGCGCGCGACAAGACAACTGACTGAGCTTGCAAAATACACAAGCGAATTGTTCGCTACGCTGGAGGAGGAAACGGGCCAGGCGACGGGCTTTGTCCAAAAGGGTTGTTTGCGTATTGCTACATCGGACGCACGTATGGAAGAATTGGATCGCGGCGCTTCGATGGGGCGGAACTTCGGCTTGGTGGTCGATCATGTGAGCCCAGGCGAAATCAAAGAACGCTGGTCGCCGATAAACATCGACGGAATTGTAGGCGGCATCTGGATGCCAAACGACGGGCAAGGCAATCCGACCGATTTGACCCAAGCTTATGCAAAGGGCGCCCGCAACCGCGGCGCTCGGATCCTAGAAAACACACCGGTCGTCCGCATCCTCGTTGACAACGGTCGAACCTCGGGCGTGGAGACAACCAGAGGAAGGATCCGAGCGAAGACGGTCGTGATCTGCGGCGGAATGTGGTCACGCGATCTCGCGATGCAGGTCGGTGTAACGCTTCCATTGCACGCGGCGGAGCATTTCTACATTGTGACCGAACCCATCCCTGATCTGCCGCGCAATCTACCGATAATGATCTTAAGCGACGAGTATGCGTACTATAAAGAAGATGCCGGCAAGCTTCTCCTTGGCTGCTTTGAGCCAAAAGCAAAACCATGGGGGCATAATGGTATATCCCCTGATTTCTGCTTTGATTCACTGCCAGCTGATTTTGATCATTTTGAACCAGTATTGGATTTAGCGACAAAGCGAGTCCCCTTGCTGAAGGAAGCTGGAATTAGGCTTTTCTTCAACGGACCAGAGAGCTTCACGCCCGATCATCGATACTACGTTGGCGAGACGGTGGAGGTGCCCGGTCTTTTTTGTGCTACCGGGTTCAACTCTTTAGGCATCGGCGCATCGGGTGGCGTAGGCAAGGCGCTTGCTCAATGGATCCGCGACGGCCGCCCCCCGATGGATCTTATCGACGTTGATGTGAGCCGCACGATGTCCTTCCAGTCCAATAGAAAGTATCTCCATGACCGAACCGTAGAAAGTCTCGGTCTCTTGCTTCAGATGCACTGGCCATATCGTCAATATAACACTGCACGTGATATCCGGCGCGGCCCGTTTCATGACAGGCTTTTAGCGGCAGGTGCATGCATGACTGAGGCTGCTGGGTTCGAACGGCCCGGCTTTTTTGGAGCACCGGGCACCACGCCAACAATAGACTACTCCTTCGGGCGCCAGAACTGGTTTGAACTCTGCGGTGAGGAGTGTCGTAATACGGCGGCGAACGTCACGCTTTTCGATCACTCTAGCCTAGTCAAATTCCTGGTACGCGGTAGGGATGCCTGCAAGGCCCTCAACTACCTGTGCGCAAATGAGATTGATGTCCCTTCTGGCAAAGTCGTTTACACACAATGGCTCAATGCCCATGGCGGCATTGAAGCTGACGTCACGGTGACTCGAATTTCGGAAATCGAATTCATTGTCGCCACATCGGGTACGTCGCAACGGCGCGACTTTGCGTGGCTTATCAAACATATCGCTCCAGATGCCCACGTCTTCGTACAAGATGTCACTTCAGGGCTGTCGATGCTGGCTCTAATGGGCCCCAACTCGCGAAACTTGCTGAAGGCTGTTTCTCCCGACGATTTCTCGGCAGAAGGGTTCCCCTTTGGCACCAGCCGAGAAATCGAACTCGGTTACGCGCGTGTGCGCGCCACCCGCCTAACATTTGTTGGCGAGCTTGGCTGGGAGCTTTACATGCCAACCGAGTTCGCCACTCATGTATTCGATTGTCTGGTCACAGCGGGCGAGGAGTTTAGACTGCGCCATGGCGGCTATTTTGCCATTAACTCGCTACGCATGGAGAAGGGGTACCGGCACTGGGGTCACGATATTGGCGATGAGGACACTCCCCTCGAGGCGGGACTGGGATTTGCGGTCGATTGGAACAAGACCAACGGGTTTATAGGTCGAGATGCCCTTCTCCAGCAGAAAGAGAAAGGAACGACGAAGCGCAGGCTGATTCAGCTGAAGCTCGATAACTCTGATGCGCCCCTAGTCTATCACCAAGAGCCGATTTTGCGCGATGGGAAAATTATAGGTGCGATAACTTCGGGGGCTTATGGCCACCGCGTGGGTGCATCGCTAGCTATGGGTTACGTGACATCGGCGGATGGAGTGGATCTGGCCTTCCTTAGAGACAAACCAGTCGAGATCGAAGTAGCCCTAAAGCGTTATCCCGCATCAGCCCAGATCTCCCCCTGGTATGATCCAAATGGCGAACGCGTGAAGAGCTGACCTTACTGCCCCGCCACAAGTGAACCGGGAATCAACATGACCATTGCCCCGAACTCGTCTGTCGCCCGCGACATTCCTTACATTACCCACCCTAACGGCAACTATAGTGAGCACGAGAAGGCTGGGTCACTAATTATAGAACGCTGCGACATAAGGTCCAGCATGCGATACGGAACGCTCAAGCGCTAGACCGGTCGTCGAAACGCGGCTCCGGCAAAAATATTTTTGGCTGGCTGAGCTTTCGGTGTTATGTTTTGAAGGGTTTTGAGGGTGGCTCCGCAAGAGTGATGCGATTCCCATCAGGGTCCACAATTTGGGCGATCCTGCCGTAGTCGCCCTGTAATTCATCCTCTAACGTCACACCAATCTGCTCAAGCGCCATGCGGGCCTTAGACATTTCCGGCACGACGACGGTCAGTCTACCGGACCCGGCATTTTCCTCGTCCTGGAAGATTTGAATGTTCGCCCCTGCGACGCCGCGCCATTGGATCAGTCCATTCATGGGGCGATCATCAGGCTCCCGGCCGAACAGTTGGGTATAAAACTTCTCTGCACTGGCAATGCTTGCTGTCGCGAGAGCGGCATAAATACCCTGGATTTCCATCACACGGTTCCCTTCCATTGCCCAGCATCTGTAATGAGAAAAAGAGTAGTTCCGTTCCAATTTGTTTCTGGGAGGATCGCGCGTTTAGTGAAGAGGCGGCCAATGCAGAGTTTCGTTTGGGCGCTCAAATCGTGACGCCATCACCGCGCAAAGCGAAGAGGCCTAAGCTCATTATGTTCTATCCGTGCAGCAGGACCCTGTTCGCCCGGTTTGCTTGGCAAGGTAACGCGCCTCGTCGGCGTGAGCTCGCCAGCTTTCCGCAGCGGGTTTCGCGATTAGGGCAGACCTGAATTGCCATGTAGTGGGCGCCTCACTGACGGCGAAGCGGGCCGGCCTAGTCTAAGGGGATCTGACCAGCAGCGTGGGAGCTGTCGCCATTTGAACCAGCCGAAGGATACTAGGTTCCCGCACGGCGGCATGAAAAGCGGAGCCAGCGGGCCAGGCGCTCGGCTCCCGCGCCTACCGGTGCGGGCGACCCTCTGCGATAACGTTGTAGAACACACAACAGGCCAATAAGGAGACAACGCCGCCTAAGAGATCACTCGCCGTCAAACCAGAAAAATACACGACACAAACGCTGACACGGCCGCCCCTACCTTGGAAATCGACCAAGATAGAACCGTTAGAGAGCTCTGATGTTCCGCTCCGGTTTGCAATTTTGAACTCTTCGCCGCGGCGGACGCATTCTGCCTTTGGGGCGTTCGGGACGTGGACAAACATCGGTACGACAATCGGTCTGAAACTTCTCGCCCTTTGCGAAGCGCCCTGTCGCTTCCGCTATTGCTGTCCTGAAGGCGGCGGACCTGCCGTCCATGCTTGACAACCGGCCCTGAATTTACGTTCGTGCGCTTGAAATTCAAAAATTGGGTGAACGTCTACATGCCGGAATTGGTCAAGGAAGTGGCAATTATTGGAGCGGGCATCGTCGGCGTCAGCGCAGCTCTTTATTTGAAGCGGGCAGGTCTGAACGTCACGGTCCTTGACCCGTTGCCCCCCGGCACCGCGACGTCTTTCGGCAATGCCGGAATGGTCAGGCACGATTGCAACGTGCCTGTGGCCATCCCTGGAATGCTGCGGCAAGTGCCAGGCTGGCTCACCGATCCGTTGGGACCACTGGTTTTGAGGCCTCGCTACGCGTTGAAGGCAGCGCCTTGGCTGCTCAGATGGATTCGGGCCGGACGGATGGACCGCGTGAATAGGGCAGCAGACGCCCTATGCAACCTTCATAGGGGCAACCTCGAATGCTATCGTGATTTGATCGGCGGTCCAACGTTCGCAGCCCTGATCCGCGAGGTAGGCGGTATCCAGATCTGGGAAAGCGAGGCCCTTGGTCTCTCCGACCGCATCACTGCTGAAATCAACGAGCGGCAAGGCGTCGTCACCGAACCGTTGTCTCGCTCGGATTTGGAGCGCTTGTTGCCGGGTATTTCAAACATTGCAAAACGCGGGCTCCTCTATCCCCACAACGCCCATACGATCGATCCACATAGCTTGGTCATGGCCATTGCTGACGGGGTGCGGCAAGCCGGCGGTGTGTTCGAAGCGGAACGCGTGCTGAAGATCATCCCTCGCGAAGCAGGTGGCTACACGCTTATGACGAACACGGCCAACCGAAAGGCGGACGCCGTGATCATCGCCGCTGGCGCCTGGTCGAACCGCTTGCTCGAGCCGCTCGGTGCCGAATTGCCGCTCGAGACGGAACGTGGTTACCACCTGATGATCCCCTCCCCGTCGATCGAATTGCCGATGCCGGTCCAGATGAAGAACCGGGCTTTCGCGCTGTCGCCGATGGAACACGGCCTCCGTCTCGCCGGCACGGTCGAGATTGCCGGCCTGGAAGCCCCACCTGACGAACGGCGTTCCGAAATCCTGCTCACCCACGCTCGAGCGCTGTTTCCCGATCTGAAGGGCGGAGAGCCGACGATCTGGATGGGCTTTCGCCCATCCCTGCCTGACAGCGTGCCGGCGATTGGCCAGGTGCGGGGACATAGCTCGCTCTTCGTCGCGACGGGCCACGGTCATACGGGTATGATCGGCGGCGGCTCGACGGGACGGCTGATCGCCGAACTCGTCACCGCCAGTCGGCCCCATATCGACCCCGCCCCATATTCGCCTGACCGCTTCTGAAACGCCTAAGCAACGCGCATTGAGCGGCGTTCGCGGACGAGGTCCATGCCTTGATAGGCCCAGTAAGTCATTTGGACAGCGGCAGTGCCGAAAAGGCCGCCGTTCCACAAAAAACCGAATGGCGCAAACGCGCGATAGCGGTCGCTCTCGCCCGCAATTGCCTCGGCGACCACCCGGGCACCGATCGCGGTGGTGTTGAGACCATGGCCGCCGAAGCCGGTACAGGCCCACACGCCCAGCATAACCGGTCCGATCAGCGGCATTAAATGTCTTGCGTAAGCCATCAGTCCCGACCATGCCACGGCGACCTTCAAGCTCTCTAGTTGGGGGTAGGTCGCGATCATTTCTCGCCGGATCACGGCAGCGATGTCGCGCGGATCGGTGGTGCGCGTAGTTATGCGCCCACCCCATAGCAGCTTGCCGTCAACCACGCGGTAATAGTCGCCGGCGCGCCGGCCATCGCTGATCCCCGATTGCGTGCGGATCGCGGTTGCAATCAGTTCGGGCGCCAGTTCACTCAGCACGACGTATGTGGCGATCGGCAGCAAGGCGCGGCGCAGAGCCGGCAGGACGCGGTCGGTATAGCCGCCGCCGGCAAAGACGACGCTCGCGGCGCTTACTTCGCCTTCGGGCGTGCGTATTCTTTTTTCCGCGCCGGCGAGATCGGCAGAAACCGCGGGCGTATCCTCGTGGACGGATCCGCCGAGCCGAACAATTTCGCGCGCCAGCGCGCGGGCATAATTCAGCGGGTGGAAATGGAACGAGGCGTCGTCCAGGAGCCCTTGATGGTACTTCCTCGATAGCAGCAGGCTTTGCACTTCCTCGCGGGAAAGCAAGCGCAACTGGCGGCCGAACTCAGTCTCCTGTTGGTCACGCTGAGCCTTCAGTGCCTCGCTATTTTCGTAACGCGATACCCGCAAGATGCCGTGAATGACCTGCGCATCGGTGATGGCCAGGTCGCGGATGGCGTCGGAGACCATGGCGACGCCCTCCATCGAAAGGCGAAACAGGGCCCTGGCATGGTCGGTACCGACGCGCTTACGGATCTGGTCGCCGCGCGCCGCCCACCCCGGAGACACGAAACCTCCGTTGCGGCCCGACGCACCCCAAGCGACGCGGCGCGCCTCAAGGACCGTCACCGAAAGCCCGCGCCGGGCAAGCTCGAGCGCAGTCGTCAATCCCGCGAGGCCGCCGCCGACAATACAGACGTTCGCATCATGCCGGCCAGACAGCACGGGGTACGAAGCCTCTGACGTCAGCGTGCGTCTGTAGTAGGTGTCGACATAGGGGGTCATTGGATCCGCCGGCCACGCTGGCTCAATCGAGGTTGATGAAACGGGTGCCGCCGACCTTACGCTCCGCCCAGCGCGTGAAACGCAGGACCGGGTAGCAGTAGGCGAAATAAACCAGTGCGATCACGCCGTAGATGAAAAGCACGTCGCGCGGAAACCGCATGATCGAAATCTCACCCTGGCGCGTCAGCTCCGAGATGCCGATCACCGAAAGGATGGCTGTGTTCTTGATGATGTTGACATAGACGCCGCTCATCGGCGGCACTGTCAACTTCAAGGCCTGCGGCAGGACGACCAGGCAGAGTATCGGGACACGTCTTAAGCCCAAGGAGGTGGCAGCCTCCCACTGCCCCTTTGGAACAGCGTCGATAGCCCCCATCACGATCTCGGCGACATAACTGGAGGTATAGACCGAGAGCGAGACGAACGCCGCCATCTCGGAACTCCATTGCAGCGGGTCAATGCCAGTGTTGGGCAGCACGAAATAGAAGACGTAGAGCTGCACCAGGAACGGTGTCCCGCGCAGCATGTGGATATAGAGGCCGAAAAGCTGGTGGAACACCGGCACCCGCTGGCTTCGCACGACGCCGATTAGGAAGCCCAGCACGGAGCCGACGACGATTGCGATGAGCGAGACCCAGAACGTCTGCACGAAACCGGTCCACAGGAAAGGCAGGATCGCGACGACTATGTCGAGATAATGCTGCATTGCTACCTCCCGGTGTTCCATGCGGGGCCGGCGAGCCAGCGCTTGACCGTCCATGACAAACCCAGCATCACGGCGTAGATGGCGAGATAGCCGGCGGCTATGGTGAGGAAGCTCTCGTTGGGCCGCACCCTTTCGCTATTCAGCAACAGGCCGGCACTGAGGAAATCAAAAACCGCGATGATCGAAAGAAGCGAGGTGTCCTTGATCAGCACCGCGGTCTGACCAAGCAGGGGAGGCAGGGTATTGGCGAACGCCTGCGGCAGGACGATGTACCGCAGCCGCTGCAGATAGGACATGCCAACTGCCTTGCCGCCTTCGATCTGCCCCCGCGAAACCGACGCGATGCCGCCGCGCACGATCTCGCTCATATAGGCGGCATTGTGCAGCGACAACGCCATGATACCGAGGGTCAGTTCGCTCCAGCGGCCAGTTGCCGGAACCAGGATCGGTAGACCGTAGTAGATAAGATAAATCTGCACCAGCAGTGGGGTCGCCAGAATGAACGCGACATAGCCCGCTACCGGGCGCCACAGAATTGCGCGGCTCGACATGCGGCAAAGCGCCAACACCGTGCCAAGGGTGACGGCGGCGATGAGGCTGACAGCCGCCGCGACAAGCGTATTTTCAAGACCCTCGGCGAAGCGCCCGAGATACTGCTCGACGATGCGATAGTTGTAAAAATCAAGGACCCAGTTCATCCGGTTTCCGCATTGGAGCTCAGGGCTTTGACCGCCTCGGCGACCTAGTCAGGATGTAGGCTATGGGCAGAAGGGGTTTGATCGACGCGGCGCGGGATCACCGCGTCGATCGGTTTCAGAAGCCCTATTTGTGATCCTTCTCCCAGGCATCGGAGGTCCACCAATAGGCCAGCAGTGTCTGCAGCGAATTATCGGCGGTCTTCAGCTCTACATAGTTGTCCAGCCACATCTTGAGGTGGAAAGCGTTGGGCCGGGTGGCAAAGGCCAGCGGCTCACGCGTCATTATGCCTTCGAGCGGCTTGAGATTTTCGAACTGACGCACGTACGAATTATAGTCCTGCCCGCCGACCATCGCGTCGACCCGCCCCATGGTGAGGGTCTGCGCTACCGCCGGGCCGCCGCCTGCAAACACCTTCAGCGTCGCTTTCGGCAGATATTTGGTCACGGCATCGGCATAGGTGCTGCCTTGCAGCGCCGCCACCGTCACACCTTCCTTGTTGAGGTCCTGCCACGTCTTGTACTGGGAGTCCTTGGCGGCAAAGGCCAGCGTGTCGTTGAAGAACATCGGCCGGGAAAACAAAAGCTGCGCCGCCCGTTGCGGCGTAGGGGTCATGTCGCCGGCAATCATGTCTGCCTTGCCAGCCAGAAGCGCCGGAATGAGGCCTTTCCAGTCGTAATCCTGGAATACAACCTTCACGCCGAGATCGGCAGCCATCTGCTTGGCGAACTCGACGGCAAGGCCGGTGCGCTCGCCCTTTTTATCGACGAAGCTGACCGGCGGACCCTGCGTCTGGACGGCGACGACCAGTTCGCCCCGCTTCAGGATATCGTCCATTTCGTCGGCGTGCGCCACGCTCGCTAGCGTGAACCAGGCTGCCAGCATCATCGCCAAGGTCGCGGCTGCTCCGGTCAATCTGGTATTGAAACTGTTCTTCATCTTCTCTCTCCCTTTTCTTCCTTGTTGATTGCGATCTGACATTGTCCAACATCATAGTATCTGATTGAGGAACTCCTTTGTCCGCTCTTGCCTTGGCGAGTGGAAAATCTGCTGAGGGGTGCCTTCCTCGATGATCAATCCGGCGTCCATGAACAGCATGCGGTCGGCGATTTCACGCGCAAAGCCCATCTCGTGGGTAACCACCGCCATCGTCATCCCTTCAGATGCCAAAACCTTCATCAGGTCGAGAATGCCGGTGACGGTTTCCGGGTCCAGCGCCGAGGTCGGCTCATCGAACAACGTCACCTTGGGGTCCATGGCCAGCGCGCGGGCGATGGCCACGCGCTGCTGCTGTCCACCGGACAGTTGGCTGGGGTAGTGCCCCGCGCGATCATCTATGCCCACTTTGTCGAGCAGCTCATGTGCCCGACGCAACGCTTCCGTCCGTGAACGGCGACGCACCACGGTTTGCGGCAACACGACATTGTCGAGCGCCGTTCGGTGCTGGAATAGATTGAATGATTGGAAGACCATACCCACGTCGGCGCGTAGCCTGTTGAGGTCAGCCCCGGGTTCAGAAAGCGAAACGCCATCAATGACGATCCGCCCGGAATCGATCCTCTCCAGCGCGTTGATCGTGCGAAGGAATGTGCTCTTGCCGGAGCCGGAAGGTCCGAAGATGACGAGCACCTCGCCATGCCCGATTGCAGTGGTGACCCCGGCAAGCGCAAGGTGTGAACGGCCATCATTGGACCGATAGGTCTTGCGGACGTCTTCAGCGACGATGATCGGCTTGCGATCCTGATCAGGCGTAAGCTTCACGATATCGCGAACACAGGTTCGCGTCGTGATTGAACGTTCTGTATTAGCCCAAGGATTCCCCCAGTCGACATTAAGTGCCCAAATTCGGGCGTATCAATTTTGCCGTCGCATCGGCTAGTTCGAAAGCCGGCGGTCATCTTTCCTATCCAATGCATTCTGGTACTCTCGCAAGCGCCGTCATGAAAGCCGATCGAACTGGCCAAAACAAGCGGTTTCTTCGAGATGCTTGTAAGGTTCGAAGGCACGCTATGGTGGAATATAAGCTTCGTCAGGTGCTTTCCAGATATGAGGCCGGCGAACTGACTTAGTTTGCGCTAAATCATATGTGTCGCCGAGCAATTGCTGGCTGCAGGTCACCAGGCAGCGGGAGATGTCCGGCCAGCGGGCACTCGCCTGCTCGGTACCTAGGCTCAAAATTCCAGGCTGCCCTTTATGCGACATGGGGTAATTGCGGGAGCGAAGCCCCATGAAACCAATCCCAAATGGGAGGTGGCTGCTCCCCCGATAAGATGGACGTACGGGCTCACGATTCGCACGGGCCCAGGCAACTATCGGAGAGAGCAGCCATGGATGATTTTATCGGCCTTGATGTCTCGATGAAAGAGACGGCAATCTCAATTCGACGCGCCGGCGCCCGCGTCTGGCGGGGCAAATGTGCTTCTGATCCGAAGCTCATTGCCGAGCTTGTTCACAAGCGCGCGCCGGACGTGAAACGCGTCGTGTTCGAAACCGGCCCCCTGTCGGTATGGTTCTATCATGCGCTTCGCGCTGAGGGGTTGCCGGCAATCTGCATCGATGCACGTCATGCCAAGGCTGCGCTCGATATGGCGCCCAATAAAACCGATGCCAACGACGCGGATGGTTTGGCGCATCTGGCGGAGGTGGGCTTCTATCGTGAAGTACGCGTCAAGGGATTCGACAGCATGCTGACCCGCACGCTGGTCGGGGCCCGCGCCCGCCTGGTTCGCATGACCACTGAGCTGTCCAACCAGATCCGCGGGCTCATGAAGACCTTCGGCATAATCGTGCCGGCGGGCAAGGGGAACATGTTCGAGAGGCATGTCCAACGCCTCCTTGCGGACCAAGAGCAACTGGCTCCTGTTATCCTGCCACTGCTGAAAGCGTGGTGCAGCCTTCGCATGCGCGCTGCCGATCTCGCCCGTCAACTCATTGTGGATGCGCGCCAAAGCGAGACCTGTAAAATTCTCATGTCGATCCCCGGCGTCGGTGTGACTGTTGCAACGTCCTTTGCGGCGGCCATCGAAGATCCGAGCAACTTCAAGACATCTCGCTCCGTCGGTGCCTGGCTCGGCCTGACAACCCGCCGCTACCAATCGGGCGAGATTGATTATGATGGTCACATCTCGAGGCGGGGCGATCCTCGTTTGCGCACCCTTCTCTTTACGAAGCTGCGACGGTCATGCTTTCCCGCAGTTAGGCTGCCAGTTGCCTGCGGACATGGGGGCTCAAACTCAAGGAAAGGTTTGTCTTCAAACGTGCTGCTGTAGCCGTTGCGCGCAATTTAGATGTGACGATGCTCGCAATGCTCAAGACCAGTGCATACTTCGATCGGCAACTCGGAGGAGTCGCAGCATGAGATTTTTGTGAATAGCGTTCAACATCCGAGCGCTTGAGACGTCCCTGCCGGGACGTGGGCAGAGTCATTCCGCCTCGAAAGTTGCACGCTGATTGAGTGGCGTGCGTATGCGACATTGGAAGGCTCCTCCCGCGAAGCCCCATCGTGCGGCGACTCCTGTCGACCGCGTAGACAACCATGCACCGGCAGCGCCGTCGAAACGCCTAAAAGACGGTTGACGACCCCATCGCAATTAGACAACTTTGGGAGCACTCAAAAGGCGATGAAAGCGCAGTCTTGTTAGCTTCAGCCTTATCACCTTGAGGACAGCTCGCGAGAAGTTGCGTCGCGCAAATTGCCGCCAAGGTGCTCGGCGAGCCAGAAGATTCCCCCTCGCATCCGAAAGAGGATACAACCGTCCCCTTTGCGCCATGAACGCGACCCGTATCCCGCCGTTGCGACAGCGTGCGGGCCGAACCGACAGATCCTGCGACCGAGCGTCCCGATCAGGACGCGATACTGACATATTTGCACGAGCGCCTCCGACTGCGACAATGGCCGTGCTTGTATCCTCCAGCCCCAGTTGGGCGCCGCAACAATCCGGCGACGCCCAATGACTTGAAGCAGTCTGGCGGAGCTAAGATAGCTAAAGGTCTTCGCGACCTATGTTAGCGGCGCCCAATTCGGAAGCGCTCATCCGCTGGAACTTGCCGTGCCCGACATGGACCCAGTTTTCGCCGACGGAGGTTGCGAGAAAGCGGTCGGAGTAGCCGCTCTCGATTTCCTGCTGAGGGTTACCTGGGAGCACCAGCGCCTTCATGAAGACGTAGTACAGAACAAGGCCGAGCGGGAAGCCGATGATGAAGGCGTAGTCGGAATAATACGCAGCTATGCCGCCGGCGATCAGCCAAGCGAGCATGCCCGCCCAATTGACGCCACCTGAATAGCGGAACTGGCCAGTCATGCAGTAGAGATCTGGCACGTTCAGCCGGCGACGGCGGATCAGATAGTAGTCGGCCGTCATGATGCCGCCGATCGCCGACAGGAAGGCGCCGTAGTAGCCGAGGAAGACGAACAGGTTGTTGAGGATCTGCCACGGGAAGCAGAGCGTGCCGATGATTCCGGCGAGCGCAACGCCCGTTTTGTAGTTGATGTAACGCGGCGAGAGGTTGACCAGAGTCAGAGCCGACGGGATCAGGTTCGCGGCAGTGTTGGTCGACCACTGCGCCAGGACGACAAGCACCAGGAGCAAGATCAGTGCGAAGCCCTGGCTTTCGGCCTGGATGACTTCGATCGGGTTCCAGTTCCCCGTTGCGATGAACGAAACGCCGCCGATGCCGGCAATCATCGCCTGCGTCAGCGGCAGGGCGATCAGTTGCGCGGCGAAAATGCTCTTGTTGCGTTTCAGGAAGGACTTTGTGCCCGGCACGGTCTTCACGAAGCGCGTCAGATTCGGAATGTCGATTGCCATGGTCGACCAGAAGCCGAGGTTGGCGATGAAGAGCACTGCGAGCGACATGTGACCTTCGGCATGGAAATTCCAGATGTTCAGTCCCTTGGTCTGGGCAATACCGTCAAGGGTGAAATACATCCACACCGAAATCGCGATGATGCAGGGCGCTGCCAGAGCAGCCAGCTTTTCAATCGCCTTGATGCCGAATGCCGTGTTGACGACCTGGACGATGCCAAACAAGGCATACCAGACGAACCAATTGTCAAAGCCAAGAAAGTGCGAGCCGATGCCGTTCAGCGCCAGGGCCCCCAGATATGTCTGGATACCGAACCACATCGAGGCGACAAGGCCACGCGAGATGGCCGGCACATGGGTGCCGTGAACGCCGAAAGGCGCACGCAGATAGACCGCGAACGGCAGCCCATGCTCGGTGCCGATATCGGCCGTGAACAGCATGAACAGCCCGATGCCGATATTGGCGAAGAAGATCGTCAGGATGACGCCTGCGAGGGACACGCCTCCCCCAACGCCGGTGGCGCCGAGGGAATAGGTTGCGATAATGACTGCAATGCCGATCCAGATCCCGGCGTAGCCCAGGGTGGTGATAGGCCGCTGGGCAAGAGTTGTAGGCAGGATCGATTCCTCGATGAGCGTGCTTCGCTCATGCTCGACCGATATCGTTTGAGCTGCAATAGTCACGGCTACCTCCATCTACGGTTGCATATAATCTCGTGTTTGCGGATGCGAGTGCTCGTGACGAACCTATGTCTGGTTCTTGGCTGCTCTCAGCTTCGCGGTAGCTTCGATGTCGACTGTTTCCGCCTCGACATCGACGGCCACGCCATAGACTTCGCGGGCATGGTCGGCGGAATAAAAGCCGTCCAGAACGTCTTCGAGGACCTTCTGAGCAGGCCGTTTCAGCGGCGAGCCGTAGCCGCCACCGTTGGGACTGTAGTAGGCCATCACGTCATTGGCCTCGACGGCTAGGCCGGAGAACTTCGAATACATCTCGCGCGCACTAGCCGGGTTCGCTGTGTTGTAAACGACGCATTTGCCAACCGCGCCTTCAGTTCCGCCGAACACCCCCCAGGGAGCTTCCTTGTGGCGTTCGGATTCGTGGGTGATGAAGCCGGACGAAAGGACACGCTGGGCCTTGACCACGCCAAGACCGCCGCGGAACTCGCCGGCGCCCGGCGGCATATCGTCGCGAAGCTCATAGCGGTCGCAGATCATCGGAATGTGCATGGCCAGATCCTCGAGTGGATTGTTGCGCGTATTGGCCATCAGATTGTCGATGCTGTCGGGGCCGTCGGAGCGCGGACGCCCGCCATAGGCGCCCTCATTCACTTCCAGGAACACCCAGTAGTCGCCGCTTGGACGGACGCCGGAATAGGCGGCGAACGAGATCGAGGCCGAACTGCCGGCAATCACGGTTTCCGGCATCACCGGCGCTAGCGCCTTGATGATCAGATCGATCATCCGGTTGCACTGGGTGAAGCGGGCTTCGGCGGAGGCCGGCGCCTTCGGATTGAAAATCGAGCCCAGGGGCGCGATCACGTTGATCGGGCGGAATGATCCCTCGTTCGATGGCACGCGGACATCCGATGTATAGGCGTCGAGCAGGAGTTTGCGGAACGCCGCATAAGCCGCGACCTTCGTCGATCCTTCGAACGGCACATTGTAGGCGGTCGGCGTCTGGTCGGCCGATCCGGTCAAGTCGACATCGAGTTCGTCGCCCTTCACCCGGATCGTGACCTTGACCTTCAGCTGCTTGTCGCGATTGCGGCCGTCATCGTCGAGCGAGCCTTCGGCCGTGTATTCGCCATCCGGGATGTCGGAGATGCGCTGGCGCATCATGCGTTCGGCATAGTCCATCAGCTGGTTCGCCGCCTGGAAGACAATACCTTCGCCAAATTTTTCGATGAGTTCGACGAAGCGCTTGGCGCCTAGCCGGGCCGAAGCGACCTGCGCTTCGATGTCGCTCACCAGCTGCCGGGCCGCACGGCTGTTGTTGCGGATGAAATTCCACATGGCGTTGTTCGGTTGGCCTTTGCGGTAGAGCTTGGTACCAGCAAACAGCATGCCTTCGGCGAAAACGTCAGGCACGTCGATGATAAGGCCCGGCGTCGCCGCGCCGATGTCGACGTGGTGGGCGGTGTTGCCCGCGAACCCGACCAGACGTCCCTGGTAGAAGACCGGCACCACGATGGCGAGGTCGGGGGAATGGCTCGAGCCGTGATATGGATGGTTGTGGACGACGACGTCGCCGTCATACCACTCCCCATCCTCCAGCGTCGCCTGGATGCCGCGCAGGTAGCCAGGGATCGAGCCGATGTGCATCGGCGTCGATTCGGACTCGCAAAGCGTGTTGAAATCGGCATCGAACAGTCCGGCGCCGAGATCCTCGGATTCACGGATGATCGACGAAAAGGACATGCGGTAGAGAACATGTGCCATCTCTTCCGCGATGGTTTCGAACGAGCCGCGAAGTACCTGCAAGGTGATCGGATCGATTTCCGCCGGCACTTCCTTGAGCGCCACTGCCTGGGCCATGCTGATCATGTAAAATCCTCCCTTTCTCAGGCAACGCCTGCGCGATGAATGCGCGTGTTGCCGTATTCAAGCGTTTCGGCGACATAGCCGGGCGGCACCAGTGTCGTTGAATCGTGCTGCACCAGGATCGCCGGTCCGCTGACGCGGTCGCCCGCGTAGAGGTTGGTGCGGTCGTAGCGCGGCGTCTCCAGCGTGCGTCCGTCGTCGAATGTCGTTGCCCGCACGAACATCAGCGCGCGGTCAGTACTGGAGCCATCAGCCGGCCGCACCTTGGGCACTTGCAGCCGCTCGACGGCGGCCCGGCCTATGGCGCGAAGCGTGATTAGTTCGACCTCCTGGTCACGGTAGCTGTAGCCGTAGTCGAGCTGATGCTGATCGTGGAAACTTCCGATGATGACCGCCTTGTTGGCCTGCGTCACCAGCCCGTTTGGCATTGTGGCACGAAGCTCAAAACCCTGGCCGTGATAGCGGCACTCGGCTACGATCTCGATGAACTGTTTGTCGCGCGGAATGCCGTCGTCATCCAGTTCGGCGACAACTCGGGCGCGCAGTGCTTCGGCAGCGCGGTTGATGCGATCAAGGTCGCTATCGCCGGCTGCGTTCAGCTCAACGATCACCGCTTCGGTGTGCTCATACTGAAGGTCGGTCTTCAAGAGCCCGACCGCCGCGGTGATGCCGGGCGCAACCGGGACGATGACGTCCCGGGCCGAAATCGCCTCGGCCAGCGCCACGCCATGCAGCGGGCCGGCACCGCCGAAAGGCAGGATGGAGAACTGACGCGGATCGATGCCGCGCGCCACCGAGTTCGAGCGAATGGCCAGCGCCATATTGTTGTTGATGATCTTGATGATGCCGATCGCGGCGTCCTTGACCGACAAGCCAAGCGGCTTGGCGATCTTATCCTCGATCGCCTTTTTCGAAAGCTCGGGATCGAGCCTGAGGTCGCCACCAAGGACAAGGTCCGCGTCGAGCCGGCCGAGCACGATCTGCGCATCGGTGACGGTCGGCTCCGTGCCGCCGCGCCCATAGCATGCTGGACCGGGTTCGGAGCCGGCCGAACGCGGACCGACATTGAAAGCACCGGCTTCATCGATATAGGCGACCGAGCCGCCGCCAGCGCCGATGGTGACGAGATCGATCATCGGGGTAAGCACCGGATGGCCCGAGACAAAGGTGTCGCGTGGATTCATGATCTTCACGCGGCCGTCCGGAATGGTGCTGATGTCGGCCGAGGTGCCGCCGATGTCGACCGTAATGATGTTCTTGACGCCAGCCATGACGGCTTCCGAGGCGCCGCCGATAACACCGCCGGCCGGGCCAGACATCAGGATGCGGACCGGACGCGTGGCGCAGGATTCCACCGTGGAGACGCCGCCGTTCGACTGCATGATGCGCAGTTTGGATGACACGCCGGCTTCGCGCAGCTTCGATTCCAGATCGCGCAGGTAGAAGGCGGTCTTCGGCCCGACATAACAGTTCATCGCCGCCGTCGAGAAGCGTTCGTATTCGCGCATGACATTGGCGACTTCGCTCGACAGCGTGACATAGGCGTCGGGCATTTCTTCCAGGACGATCTCCTTGGCGCGACGCTCATGCTGGTCGTTCAGGAACGAAAACATGAAGCCGATGACAATGGAATTGATGCCGCGCTTCTTGAAGACCTTGATCGCGTCGTGGACTTCCTGTTCGTCAAGCGCTGTTTCGACTTCGCCCTTGGGCGGCAGGATGCGTTCGGAAATGGCGATGCGATTGCGGCGCTTCACCAGCGGCTGGTCCTGCCACGGAACGCTGAAATGCAGGGAGAAATTGTAAGGGCGCTTGTGACGACCGATATGCAGGATGTCGCGGAAGCCCCGCGTGGTCAGCATGCCGGTTTCCGAACCATTGTGCTCGATGGTGATGTTGGTCGCCGTGGTCGTGCCGTGGACGATGACGTCGACATCACTCGTGTCGATGCCGGCCATGTCGCATATGCCCCTGACGCCTTCGACAACACCGATCGACTGGTTCTTCAAGGTTGTCGGAACCTTGTGGTAGAATACGCCCGTTGCGCATTCGAGCACGAGGTCGGTGTTGGTTCCGCCAACGTCCACGCCTATGCGAGCCATGCTGTTTCCTCCCTGGGAAAAAAGAAAGGCGCGTCCCAAGGGACGCGCCCAATTGCTACTCCGCCGCGATACGCGAGGCGGTGTCGTTGACCTTGTTGAGATAATCGACGCATTCGTCGACGCTATGGACGTCGGCAAATTTGGCGTCGATGTCGTAGAGGTTCCAGGCGACGGCGCCAGGCACACGGTCACCGATGCACTCGCGCACCGCGATGGTGCGGAAGCCATCGGCGAGACCGTCGCAGATCGTGGTGCGAACGCATGCCGTGGCGGTCACGCCGGTGACTAGGATAGTGTCGACGCCGGCAGCGCGCAACAGACCTGCAAGGCCGGTGCCATGGAAGGAGCTCGCGCGCTTCTTGAGCATCGTGTATTCGCCCTCGATCGGCGCGATGCGAGAGTCGATCGCCCACAGATCCTTGTTCTTCAGGTCGACGACATCGATCGGGATCTTGCAGTGCCACAGGCCCATGTCGGTGAAGCCAGCATTGCGATCGGTGATCTCGTAGGCCGTCGTCACATGGATGACTGGATGACCATTGGCGCGGCAAGCCTCGAGAAGGCGCTGCATGCCAGGGATGATCTCCTTGTCCATGGCTTCCTGGTCGCAGGTAAACGGATTGCCGGGGCGCGTCCATGCGTTGGCCAGGTCAACGCTGATCAAGGCCGGCCGCTTGCCGAAGCCGACACGGCGCTGGAAGCCGCGCTCCTGATAAATCTTGGTCGACGCCTCGAAGGCCTTCTGCAGCATGCGGTCGAGTTCTTTGTTGTCTACGTCACTCATGGCTGTTCCTCTTGATCGGCCGCGAGGCCTTGATTGATTGCTCCGATGACCTGCGGGGGATCCCGTTGGGTTATCCGTGAAGACAATGCCGCACGACGGGCCCGCGCTGAATTGGTGTCTTGCCAATTATTGTTGCACGTGACGCATCAATCGATAGATTGCTGTGCTTGAAGTTGGGTGCGCGCAATGGATGCTGAAGCCGGCCTTGAATTGACTCATTCCTTCACGGTCGTGGCCGAAGAGCTCAATTTCAGGCGCAGCGCCGAAAGGCTCAATCTCGACCAGTCGGCGCTGACCCGTCGCATCCAGAAGCTGGAGCACATTCTTGGATTCGCGCTGTTCGAACGGACCACGCGCGAGGTTTCGCTGACCCCGGCGGGGCGCACCTTTTATGAGGAGAACGCCCGGCTGCTGCAGAACTATTCGCGTTCGGTGAAAGCGGCAAAACTGGTCGCCGAAGGCAAGACCGGCATTCTGCGCCTCAGCTACATGGCCTTCGCGGCGACCGAGCTGATGCCGCATGCGGTGTCGCGGTTCCGCCGGCTCTACCCGCATGTCGAGGTCAATTTGCGTTATATCCGCACGCAGGGTCAGAAGCTGGCGCTGGCGCACGACGAGGTGGACATCGGCTACATGATCGGCCCGTTCGACCACAGCGACTTCCACAGCCTGCTGCTGACCGCAGATCCGCTTTATGTGGTGACGCCGAGAAATCACCGGTTCACCCGACTGCACGAGGTCCGCCCGGCGGATTTGGCCGAAGAGGAGTTGATCCTGGGCGACATGATCGAGTGGGAGGCCTATCGGTGGCGGCTGAACGACATGTTTTCTGGCGAAGGCGTGCCGCTCAACATCAAGCTTGAGGCTTCCAATACACTCGCCTTGCTCGGCCTGGTGGCAGCTGGCCTCGGTGTAACGGTTTACCCCGAGAGCCTGATCGGTTTTCTGGGGCGCAACGTCGAGGTGCGGCCGATCATACATCCCGATTTCCGAATCCAGACAGTCCTTGTCTGGAAGCGCGCCAACCGGGCAAAGGCGGTCCGGCATTTCGTCGAAGTCGCAAAAAACCTTCCCGCGCGCGGCTGAGTGCCTGCCTGTCCTGGCGAACGTGCTCAGCACTCCGGCAGGTTGACGGCGAGGCCTCCGAGGCTGGTTTCCTTGAATTTTGTGCTCATTTCCTCGCCGGTCTGGCGCATCGCCTCGATGCAGTTGTCGAGCGGCATGAAATGGGAACCGTCGCCGCGCAACGCCAGCGACGCGGCCGCGACCGCCTTGGTGGCGCCGATACCATTGCGCTCTATGCAAGGTACCTGGACCAGCCCCGCGACAGGATCGCACGTCATGCCGAGGTGGTGTTCCAATGCGATCTCGGCTGCGTTCTCCACCTGCTCCGGTGTGCCGCCGAGGACCGCACAGAGTCCGGCAGCGGCCATCGCTGCCGCCGAGCCGACCTCGCCCTGGCAGCCGGCTTCCGCGCCCGAGATCGAGGCATTGTGCTTGATTAGTCCCCCGATGGCGGCGGCGGTAAGCAGAAACTCCGAAACACGTGCCGGATCAGCGCCGACGCAATGGTCAAGATAGTAGCGCAATACCGCCGGCACGACGCCGGCGGCACCATTGGTCGGCGCTGTGACCACCTTGCCCCCGGCAGCATTCTCCTCGTTGACCGCCATGGCATAGACGCTAAGCCAGTCGGAGGCGAAGTGCGGCTGCGTCCGGTTCGAGCCGCGTTCCTGCTCAAGTTGCTGGAGGATTTTCTTGGCGCGTCGCCTGACGCGAAGGCCGCCCGGCAGTTCGCCGTCAAGCGCGAGCCCACGGTCGATGCAGCGGCTCATCGTCGTCCAGGTCCGCTCGATGCCCTCCTCAAACTCGCGCGGCTGCCGCGCCACAAGTTCGTTCGCCCGTTTCATCGCCGCGACCGACTCGCCGCTTTCTTTTGCCATGCGCAGCATCGAAATGGCGTTATCGAATGGATAGGGCCAGGCTGCTATTTCACCGGCTGTTGCCGCTTCTGGCGCCGCGCGCTCCGCAGCCGTGACGACGAACCCACCGCCAATCGAATAGAAGGTCTCAGTCAAGCAGACCTTGGCATCGGCATCGAAGGCCTCGAAGATCAGGCCGTTGGCATGCCCCGGCAGCGGCGGCCCATAGTCGAAGACGACGTCAGCAGACGGATCGAAGGCGAGCGGCGGCAAGCCGAGCGGTCGCAGTGTTCTGGTCTGGCTAAGATCGAGCAAGCGCTGCTCGGCCGCATCGACGTCGAGATCGGCTGGCGCGTAGCCTAGCAGTCCGAGCGCCACCGCTCGGTCCGTCGCGTGGCCCTTGCCGGTGAAGGCCAATGAACCGTGAAGCGTCACTCGCAGGCTGGTGGCCTGAACGCCCCTGCCGCGATCACGCAGCATCTGCAGAAACCGCACTGCCGCCGTCATCGGCCCCATGGTGTGGGAAGACGATGGGCCAATGCCGATCTTGAAGATGTCGAATACGCTAAGGAACATGTGAACATCCCGACTGGCTACAGCAGGAACCACCGCCCTGCCCCTTGGCATGGCGAAAGTCATTTGGAAACGGGCGTCAGGCCGGTGCTATCGATAGATCGGAAAGCGACAGCAGAGGCTGCGAACCTCGGCCAGAGCCTTCTCCTCGACGGTGCGATTGCCTTGCGGCCCGGCCTCGGCCAGCGCCTCGATGACAGTGAGGATCAGTTCGCCGACGCGGCGGAATTCGGTCTCGCCGAAGCCGCGCGTCGTGCCGGCCGAGGTGCCCAGCCGCACGCCGGAGGTGACTGCCGGCTTCTCCGGATCGAAGGGTATCGAGTTCTTGTTGCAGGTCAATCCGGCGCGCTCCAGTGCCTGCTCGGCATCGCGGCCCTTGACGATCTTCGGCCGCAGGTCGACCAGCACCATGTGGCAGTCGGTGCCGCCCGAGACAATGTCGAGGCCTCCCGAAATCAGCGTCTCGCAGAGCACCCTGGCATTGCCGATCACCTGGCGGGCGTAAGTTTTGAAGTCGGGCCGCAACGCCTCACCGAAGGCGACCGCCTTGGCGGCGATGACATGCATGAGCGGCCCGCCCTGATTGCCTGGAAACACTGCCGAGTTGAACTTCTTCGCCAGCGCCTCATCATTGGTCAGGATCATGCCGCCGCGGGGGCCGCGCAGCGTCTTGTGGGTCGTGGTGGTGACGACGTGGGCGTGCGGCAGCGGATCGGGATAGAGGCCGGCGGCGATCAACCCGGCATAGTGGGCCATGTCGACCATCAGATAGGCGCCGACCTCGTCGGCTATTCCCCGGAAGGCGGCGAAATCGATGGCCCGCGGATAGGCTGAAGCGCCGGCGATGATAAGTCTCGGCCTCGTTTCCAGCGCGTTTCGCCTGAGCAGATCGTAGTCAATCTGCTGGTCCGACTGGCGCACCTCGTAGCTGACGACGTCGAACCATTTGCCCGACATCGTCACCGGCGAGCCATGGGTGAGATGCCCGCCATGCGCCAGCGACATGCCCATGATGCGGTCGCCCGGGTTGAGCAGCGCCAGGAACACCGCCTGGTTGGCTTGCGCGCCCGAATGCGGCTGGACATTGGCAAAGCCGGCGCCGAACAGCTTTTTCGCGCGGTCGATGGCGATCGTCTCGACCTCGTCGACGAATTCGCAGCCGCCATAGTAGCGGCGGCCCGGATAGCCCTCGGCGTATTTGTTGGTCAGCACCGACCCTTGCGCCAGAAGCACGTCGTTCGAGACGATGTTTTCAGACGCAATCAGTTCGATCTGGTTCATCTGCCGGTCGAGTTCGCGGCCAATGGAAGCCGCGATCTCGGCGTCGCCGAGTGGGGCATTCAAGCGTGTCTGGTGCAGGGTCATTTATTTCTTCCGTGTTCTCAGATGCCGAGCGCGATTTCGCGGCTGGTCGCCCGCAGCAATCCCCAGACGTGATCGGCGAATGAGCGCCAGACCTCGATGCGGAAACGGTGCTCGTCGTGACGGATCAAGATGACCTGCGCCTTGTCGAAGAGGGTGCGCGTTCCGGTTCCCGAAGGCATTGCGTCGAAATCGAAGGCACAAGCCGAGCGCAGCGCCAGCACAGCCGCCTCTCCTTCGACGGCGATGCCGATTTCGCGATGGCCGACATCGACCAGACTGTGCGGACAGTTCGCGTAGAAAGCGGCGAAGGTCGCTTCGATGGCGCGGCTTTCGGCGATCAGCGCGTAGAGCTGCCACTCGTCCGGACCGAGGCAAAGCGCCAGCCTGCCACCCGAAGTCGCCGTGGCGCCGATCGTCGCCGGCAGTGCGCAGCCAAAGGCTTTCGAGGCAGCTCCCAGGTTTTCCGGCGCGATGCGGAAGTTGAAGCGTGCCCAATCCTCGGCGTCGTGGATGGTAAGGGAGGACCGCTTTGCAAGCGAAATCCGCTGCCCCATCAGCGGGTGGCGTTCCTGAAGCATGATGGGTCTCCTAGGCGTTAAGGCGCTTGTTTTCTGGATCGACGAACACCATGCCGACGATCTCGGCTGCATGGGTTCTGTCCGGCATCGGCACGTGAATGGTCTGGCCTTCCTTCGCCCGTCCACCCGCGACGATGGCAAGTGCAATTGATCGCCCGAGCGTCTCGCTCCAGTAGGACGAGGTGACGTGGCCAACCATTTTCATCGGCACCGGCTGGCTCGGGTCGAGAACGATCTGAGCCCCCTCCTCCAGTACGGTTTTCGGATCGCTGGTGAGCAACCCGACCAGTTGCTTGCGGTCGGCCTTGAGCATGTCCGGGCGGGCAAGCGAGCGCTTGCCGACGAAATCCGGCTTGGTCTTTCCGATTGCCCAGACGAGGCTGGCATCATCTGGTGTCACGGTGCCGTCGGTGTCCTGGCCGACGATGATGTATCCCTTCTCGGCGCGCAGCACATGCATCGTCTCGGTGCCATAAGGCGTGATGCCGTATTTGGGGCCAGCCTCGTACAGCGCTTCCCAGACGGCGCGGCCATAGCGCGCCGGCACGTTGACCTCGAAGCCGAGTTCGCCGGTGAAGGAGACGCGGAACAGCCTCGTCGGCACGCCGCAGATCTTGCCCTCGGCGACCGACATATGCGGGAATGCGTCGTTGCTGAGGTCGATGCCTTCGACCAGCGGCTCGAGCAGCTTGCGGGCGTTCGGGCCGTTCAGCGCGATCACCGCCCATTGTTCGGTGGTTGAGGTCAACCAGACCTTCAGCTCGGGCCATTCGGTCTGGAGATAGTCTTCCATCATGCCCAGCACGCGGGCCGCACCGCCCGTCGTGGTCGTCACATGGAAGCGGTCCGTCGAAAGCCGGCCGATGACGCCGTCGTCGCGGATGAAACCGTCCTCGCCGAGCAGCAATCCGTAGCGCAGCCGCCCCGGCGCCAGCTTGGTCCAGGCGTTGGTATACATGCGGTTCATGAACTCGGCGGCGTCCGGACCAACGATCTCGATCTTGCCCAGCGTCGAAGCGTCGAACATGCCGAGCGACTGGCGCGTCGCCCTGCATTCGCGCCCCACCGCCTGGTGGATGTCCTCTCCGCTCTTGGGGAAATACCAGGCACGCCGCCACAGCGAGACCGGCTCATAGACCGCGCCATTCTCCTCGGCCCAGCTGTCGATCGCCGTCTTGCGCGTGACTTCGAACAGGTCGCCGCGATTGTAGCCGGCGAAGGCGCCGAACGTGGTCGGCGTATAAGGCGGGCGGAACGTGGTCAGCCCGACCGACGGCGCCGGCCGCTTGACCGCATCGGACGCGATGGCGAGACCATTGATGTTGGAGGTCTTGCCCTGATCGGTCGCCATGCCGGTGGTCGTGTAGCGCTTGATGTGCTCGATCGACTTGAAGCCCTCACGCACGGCAAGCCGAATGTCCTTGGCGGTTACGTCGTTTTGGAAGTCGACAAAGGCCTTGGCCCAGGACGCGTTCTTGTCCGACGGCAGTTCGCAGTTGCTGGCACCAGTGCAGAGCACCTCGCCTTCCACCGCGTAGGAACCGGCACTGGCGCTGAAGCCGGCCTCAGTCGCGGCGCCGGCTCCAGCCGAAGCGCCTTCCAGCAGCGACTCCTCCAGACCGAAGTTGCCATTGCCGGCGCCGGCGCAGCGGCTGTCTTCGGTGCGCGCGCCCGGCAGAAACATCTGCCGATCCTCGTTCCAGTCGAGCTTGCCCTTGGTGTGCGAGAACAAGTGGACGCTCGGCGTCCAGCCGCCCGACATCAGCAGCGCGTCGCAGGCGATCGTCCGGGCCGGACCGACCTGGCCGCCGGCTGCGATCGGGTTGACCCGCACGGAGCTGACGCGAAGACGCCCTTTGGTTCCGGTTACAGTCCAGCCGCATAGGGTTTCGATGCCCAACGCCCTGGCGCGCTTGACGAGGTACTCCGGAACCTTGGCGCGGATGTCGACGATCGCTGCGATCTTGGCGCCGGCCTGCGCCAGATCGAAGGCGGTCAGCCAGGCCGAATCGTGCGAGGTGACGACCACCGGCCGGTTGCCAACCTTGACCCCGTAGCGGTTGAGATAGGTGCGCGCCGAGCCTGCCAGCATGATGCCCGGGCGGTCGTTGCCGTCGAACACCAGCGGCTTCTCGATCGACCCTTGCGCCAGCACGACCTGTTTTGCCCGTACTTTCCACAGCCGTTCGCGCGGAGCCCCGTCGGACGGTTCGGAAAGGTGATCAGTCAGGCGCTGGCACAGGCCGACGAAGTTCTGGTGATAATAGCCGATTGCCGTGGTGCGGGTGAGCAGCGTGACATTCTTCATCGCGGCAAGTGCGGCGCTGGTCTGTGTCAGCCAATCCCAGGCCGGCAGGCCGTTGATCTCGGCGTCGGGTTCGCTAAGCAGCGAGCCGCCGAATTCCGGATTCTCGTCGACAAGGATAACCTTGGCGCCGCTCTTTCCCGCTTCCAGAGCCGCCGCAAGCCCGGCCGGACCGGAGCCTACCACCAGCACGTCGCAATGGGCGAAACGGCTGGCATAGCTGTCGGGATCGGGAAGCGAGGGCGACTTGCCGAGACCGGCGGCACCTCGGATGAACGGCTCATAGACCTTGTTCCAAAAGGACTTCGGCCACATGAAAGTCTTGTAGTAGAAGCCTGCCGAAAACAGCATGTAGAGCGGATCATTGATGGCGCCGATATCGCGCTTCAGAGATGGCCAGTGGTTCTGGCTGATCGTGTTCAGCCCGTTGAAGATTTCGAGCACTGTCGCCCGAGTGTTGGGCTCGGACCGGCCGACGCCGCGATCGACGCCGACGAGCGCATTGGGCTCTTCCGATCCGGCGGAAAGGAAACCGCGCGGCCGGTGATACTTGAACGAGCGGCCGATGAGGTGGACGCCATTGGCGAGCAGCGCCGAGGCCAGCGTGTCGCCCTGACGGCCCTCGAAGGTTTCGCCGTTGAAGGTGAAGCGGACCGTCCGCTTGTGGTCGACGCGGCCCTTGCCGGATACGCGATAGCTGTTCATGAACGCGCTTCCCTGATCTCGGTTTCCGTCGGGCGCGCCATCCCAGCCTTGTAGGTCATGGCGAACCGGTCGCTGACCGTGTCGCGCACGGCATTGAAGAAGCGGCCGCAGCCATGCATGTGGCGCCACCGTTCGAAATGCGTGCCGCGTGCATTCGAACGGACAAACAGGAAGTTCTTCCATTCGTCGTCGCTGAGTGCGGAGGGATCGGCTGGGCGGGAAACATGCGCCTCGCCGGCATAGCTGAATTCCAGTTCCGGCCGTTCGGCCGCGCAGTAAGGGCAGCGGATAAGCAGCATCTTTTTTCTCCCCTCAATGGGCGACGGCGGCGGCGGCGGCTTCGTCGATCAGCCGGCCGGTGGTGAAGCGCTCGAGCGTATAGGGCGCGTTGATCGGGTGCGGTTCGTCGCGGGCGATGGTATGGGCGAAGATATGCGCCGCACCAGGCGTCGCCTTGAAGCCGCCGGTGCCCCAGCCACAATTGACATAGAGCCCTGCCACCGGCGTCTTGCCGATGATCGGCGAACGGTCCGGTGTGACGTCGACGATGCCGGCCCATTTGCGCAGCATGCGCATGCGCGTGAAGATCGGGAACACCTCGCAAATTGCCGCGATGGTGTGCTCGATAAGCGGCAGGCCGCCGCGCTGGCTGTACGAAACATACTGGTCGGTGCCCGAGCCAATGACCAGTTCGCCCTTGTCGGACTGGCTCATATAGGCATGCACCGTGTTCGACATGACGACGCAGGGGAAGATCGGCTTCACCGGCTCTGACACCAGCGCCTGCAGCGGAAAACTCTCCAGCGGCAGGCGAACTCCGGCGGTGTCCATGACCACGGAGGTATGGCCTGCGGCCGACACCGCCACCTTCTTCGCCTTGATGAAGCCGCGCGGCGTGTCGACGCCGATGACCTTGCCCGAGGTGTCGCGGCGGATCGCAGTCACCGGGCAGTTCTGGATGATATCGACGCCGCGCGCCGCCGCGCCCCTTGCATAGCCCCAGGCGACCGCATCGTGGCGGGCGACGCCGCCGCGCCGCTGCAGCGCCGCTCCCATCACCGGATAGCGCGCGTCGCTAGCGATATTGAGTGGTGGGCAATAGGCCTTGGCCTGCTCCGGAGTCAGCCATTCATTGTCGACGCCGTTCAGCCGGTTGGAGTGGATATGACGCTTGAAGCTCTGCACGTCATGGACGGAGTGCGCCAACATCATCACGCCGCGCTGCGAGAACATGACGTTGTAGTTCAGCTCCTGACTCAAGCCTTCCCACAGGTCGAGGGCGTGGTCATAGAGCCTGGCGCTCTCGTCATAGAGGTAGTTGGAGCGGATGATTGTGGTGTTGCGGCCGGTGTTGCCGCCGCCCAGCCAGCCCTTGTCGATAATGGCGACATTGGTGATGCCATGTTCCTTGGCGAGATAATAGGCGGCACCAAGCCCGTGACCGCCGGCGCCGACGATGACGACATCGTATTCGGCCTTCGGCTCGGCATCCGGCCATTGCGGCTGCCAGCTCTTGTTGCCGGTCGCGGCATTGCGCAAAAGCGCGGAAAACGAAAAACGGGTCATGACCTACCCCGGGTTCAACATGCCGGGATTATTCACGCAACGCCAAGTCTTGGACAGAACGCTTGCGTCATAGTAATATTACCAGTGCGACAGGCAGACTTGCGCTAACTGGACCCGGCACGATGGAAACACGGACAATCTCGAGACCTGCACCAAAGCGTGGCGGCTCAAGGCGTCTCTCAGTCGGGTTTATCCTGGCCCGGCGCTTTACGCTGTGCGCCTTCGCCAATTTTGTCGACGTGCTTCGTCTCTCCGCCGACGAAGGCGACCGCAGCCGGCCGATCCTCTGCGGCTGGCGCGTGCTGTCCGCCACGATGGATCCCATCATCTCCAGTTCTGGCATCGCGGTTCAGCCCGAGGAGCGGCTGGGCGATCCGGCTCGCTTCGACTACATCGTGGTGGTTGGCGGGCTGATCGACGAGATAGAAAACCTGCATCCGGACTATGTGCGGTTCCTGCACCGGGCGGCGAGTGCCGGCATACCAATGATCGGTGTCTGCACCGGCGCCTTCGCTCTGCACCGCGCCGGCCTGATGGACGGCTACAAGTGCTGCGTCAGCTGGTTCCACCACGACGATTTTCTGGAACAGTTCGACGGGCTAAAACCGGTCTCCGACCAGATCTTCGTTGTTGACCGCGACCGGCTGACCTGTTCGGGCGGCGCCAGTTCGGCGCATCTCGCCGCTTATCTGGTCGACAAGCATGTCGGGCGCGCACAGGCCCGCAAGAGCCTGCATATCATGATCATCGACGAGGCCGAGCGGGCCGAGACACCGCAGCCGGGGATACCGCTCGACCTGCACACCGACGACCCGATGGTGAAGAAAGCGCTGCTTCTGATGCAGCAGGCCATCGACACTCCGATTGCCGTCGACGAACTTGCCAGGCGCCTCGGCGTTAACCGGCGGCAGCTTGAAAGGCATTTCCAGCGCACCATCGGCATGGCACCGACCGTGGCCTACAAGATCATGCGTCTTGAATATGGTGAGTTCCTGCTCAAGAACACACCGAATTCGGTAACCGAAATCGCCAACTCGACCGGCTTTTGCGATTCGTCCCACTTCATCCGCGCCTTCCGCGAGCGCCGCGGCGTGACGCCGGCGACCTTTCGAGGCAACGCTTAGTGAGTTGGATACGGCGTCTTATTCGCCAGGGAGGATATGGCTCGCCTCAGGGCGCCAGGACATCCAGATTTTCGCGCCAGGCGTCAGGTTGAGCTGTTCCAGTTCGTCATGGCTTTTCTGTGCCTTGAGCTCTAGCCCGTCTGCGCCTTCAAGATGGACGACAGCGGTGGCGCCGACGAATTCTTCGCCCACCACCGAGGCGTGCATGGCATTGCCGGAACTCGGCCGGCGACTGGTGAGTTGCACCCTGTCGCCAGAGACCACGAAAGTCGCCTTGTCGCCCTTTGCCAATGTCTTGGTCGGATTGCGCGCGACGTCGAATTCGCCCGCGGGCGTGGCGATCCTGATGGCATCGGTGGCTACCGACGAAACTTTGCCGGCGAAGACATTCGACGAACCCAAGAACTCGGCTACGAACCGGGTGCGGGGCGCGCGATAGATCTCCTGCGGATTGCCGATCTGTTCGATGCGGCCGCGGCTCATGATGACGACGCGGTCGGCCATCGAGAACGCCTCGGACTGGCTATGGGTGACGTAGACGAAAGTGATTCCGAGCTCCTTCTGCAGATTCGACAGAACGGTCTGCATGCGCACCTTGAGATGCGCGTCGAGCGCCGACAGTGGCTCGTCGAGCAAGAGGATTTCGGGCTCTGTTACCAGCGAGCGGGCGAGCGCCACGCGCTGGCGCTGGCCGCCGGAAAGGTGCGCGATATTGCGGTCGGCGAATTCGGTGATCTGCATGCGTTCCAGCCATTTGTCGACGCGCCGGACGCGTTCGGCCTTGTCGACGCCGCGCATGCGCAGGCTGAATTCGACATTCTCGCGCACCGTCAGGAACGGAAACAGCGCCAGGCTTTGCCATACCATTGGCGTGTCGCGTCGCCACGTCGGTAGATCGTTGATGCGCTTGCCGGCGAGGCGAATTTCGCCTTCGGTCGGCGCCTCGAGACCGGCAAGCATGCGCAGCGTCGTCGTCTTGCCGCAACCGCTCGAGCCCATGATGGCGAGGAACTCACCCTTGCGAATGTCGAGGTCCATACGCTCGACGGCAACGAAACTGCCGAAACTTTTGACCACTCCGTCAAAAACGACAAGGGCTTCTTCGGTCATGGCTGTCACTCCGCTTTGCCGCCGCTCTTGAGGGCAGGACTGCGTTTCATAAGAAGGAGTTGGGCGAGTATCACCAGTGTCATCGAAGCAAGGAAGACGAAGGTGCCGATGACATTGATGCGCGGGCTAACCTGGCCCTGCAGGAAGCCGAGCACCTTTACCGGTAGCGTTTCGTGCAGCCCCGACACGAACCAGGCCACGGCGAACTCATCAAAGGAAACCGCCATCGTGATGAATAGCGCAGCGAAGATCGCCGGACGGCAGAACGGAATGATGACATGCCGCATGGCCATCCATTCCGAGGCGCCGAGGTTCCAGGCCGCTGCTTCCAGCGACGGATCCATCTGCGACAGGCGGAGCCGACAGATCGCCATCGCGAACGGCGCGCACATAACCACATGAGCAATGATGACGGAATGGATTTCACCCGACAGGCTGACATTCGACAGGAAGGCCAGCATGGCAAGGCCGAGAATGACGACTGGAATGGTCGGAGGCAACAATGCCAGCGCGAGATAGAGCGGCTTGCCGAAGAACCTGTAGCGGAAATCCGTGTAAGCGGCACCAAAGCCGATCGCCGTCGCCAGCACGGAGACGATCGCCCCAACGACCAGCGTGTTGCGCAAGCCTTCCCACACCAGTGGATCGGCGTAGACCGTCTGATACCAGACCGTCGAGAATCCGCCGAGCGGCAGCGACGGAAAGCGGTCGACATTGAGCGAGAAGACGAAGCTCGCCGCGATCGGCGCGAAGATGAAGGCGAACGACAGCACGATGTAAAGCTTCAGTGCCCAGTCGACCCATCGATTGCGGTTGAAGTCGCTCATCGTCCGCGCTCCCGGTAGGCATAGCTCACGGCCGCGAAGGCCACCGCCAGCAAGGTCGCGATCATGGTCAGCGCGATGACCGCCGCGCGCGGCCACTGCTGCCCGGACTTGGTGGTGTCGGTGATCAGAATGGACAGCGTCGGCGGGTCGCCACCCCCGAGATAGAGTGGACTGACGAAGTCGCCGAAGGTGAGGATGAAGCAGAACAGCGCGGCGATAACCAGTCCGACCTTGGCTGCTGGCACGACCACCTCGAACACCGTACGCAGCCGCCCGCAGCGCAGATTATGCGCGGCCTCGATCAGGTTCCTGTCGACGAAAATCAGGCTGAACAGTTGCAATAGCACCACCAGCGGGAAGCTCAGCGTCAGGTAACCGATCAACGTGCCGAAAGTCGAATTCAGCATGCCGAAAGGACCGATGCCGGCCCTGGCCAGCGCCGCGTTGAAGATGCCATTGTCGGACAGAAAGATCTGCCAGGAATAGACGCGCACGAGATAGGACGTAAAGAACGGAATGACCATCAGGAACACCGCCCAGCGCCGTGCCGCATCCGACAGCTTGAAGGCAATTCCGTAGGAGCAGGGAAAGGCCAGCGCACTGGTGATGATGGCGGCGGCGGCGGATAACTTCAGCGTTCGGAAATAGGCGTCCCAGAACACACCGCGGCCGAGCATCCTTACCCAATTGTCCGGATTGAAGTCCGACTCCATGCGGAAGTTCCGGACCGTCCAGAAGCTCAGCGCGATCAGGAAGACCAGCGGTGCGAGGAAGAACATCACCTGCCAGATCAGCATCGGCAAGGAGAAGGTCAGCCCGTAGAGAGTGATCGATTTCCGCATGGAAGCAAGCCCTGCCGTTGGAACACGGCTCATCTGATTGGCTGCCGCGCAGGCACGCCGCAATGCAAGGGCGGGCGCAGCGGCCCGCCCCACGTTTCACGAAGCTGTCTAGATATCGCGATCCGGGGTTCTAAGCGCCCTTGTAATCCGACCAGAAATCGTTCCAGTCCTCAAGGCTCTGCTGGACCGGTAACTGCCGATATTTGATGCGACCAGCGCGGATCATGTCCATGACGTTGCTCTCGTTGAGCAGCATGCCTTGGCGCTTGGCTTCCGCCGGCGTTTCCTTGGCCAGCAGTTCCCAGCCCTTCTTGTTGGGGATGAGGCAAGGATAGGCGACCATGTTGGCTGACTTCACCTGGCCCTTGGCCGAGGTGATGTACTGGATCCATTTCTTCGCCAGATCGGCCTTGGTGGAGCCCTTGCCGATGGAGAAGGATTCAGTGAACTGAAGGCCTCCCTCTTCCGGGATTACGGTACGCACCTTGGCGCCGCCTTTTTCCAGCGCTCCGGTGATCCAGTCGCCAATGCCAGCCATCGCCAGCATCTGGCCGTTCTGCAGCGAGGAGAAGGTGCCGCCATAGTCGAAGAATCCACCGATCTGCGGACGCAGTGTCTTCATCTTTTCCTGCAGTGCGCCCCAGGCGGCTGTATCGATGTCGTACGGTTTGGCGTTGCCGTCAAGCAGGCTGATTTGCCCGAGATTTGGTAGATGCCAGTCGAAATGACCGACCTTACCCTTCAGTTTATCAGCCCAGTAGATGTTGTAGGTCGAAGCTTCCTTTTCGGTGATCGCCTCGGTATTGTAGGCCACACCGAGAAATCCGAAGCGCGTAATGACCGAGTACAGATTGTCGCCTTGCCAATGGCCAGGAAAATGCTGGAACTCTGGGAAGAACTCGTCGAACCGATAGTCTGCCGGGTCGAGCTTCTCGATATAGCCGGCAGCGTTGAGCTGCTGTACGTATTCCGCGTCGGACAGGATGACGTCGAAGGTGCCAGGGGGTGACTGGGAAATCAGGCCGAGCATGTTGTCGCCGCCGGTATAATATTTCGGCTTGAACTTGACGTTGTTGGCGGCCTCGAACTCGGCCACGACGTCGGGCTCCGCATGACCGTACCAGGCGAGCATATTGAGCTCGACCGGTTCGGCGAAAGCCAGCCGGCTGAGAAACGGCATGGCGAGGGCGCCGCCGCCGAAAATGCTTGCACTCTTCAGTAGGTCGCGGCGGGTGGGTACGCCGGACAAGCTTTTCTTGATTGTCATGATTGTTCCCCTTGGTTTGTAGTTTCAGCTAGGGTATGAAGGGGCAATCCATTTGAAAAATTAATTCTAATAATAAATGCATTTGCACACCTTATTGACGGTTCAGCTCGATTGGCCGGCGCACGGGGTCGCCGGAGACACCCGCTTCATCCAGACGCGAGACAATATGGTTGACCAGCCGGATACCTGCGTCGGACAGTCTGGGGTGCTTGTAGAACAAACCGACACGGATTTCTGCGAGTGCTGGGAACCCGTCACTGTCGTCAAGCACTCGCATCCCTGGTAGCATTGTGTAGCGGGTCAGCGCGCTGGCGCCAAAGCCGTTCACCACGGCATTCTGGAGCCCGGCAATGCCGGATCCGGTATAGGCAATCCGCCAACGGATTTGGGCGGCATCCAGAGACTGGATCATGCGCGCCCGATAGGCACATCCTTCCGGGTGCGCTGCCAAAGGCACGCCGGTTTCCAACTCAAAGCGCGCGGATTCGGCGGCAGCCCAAATCGGCCGCTCGATCCACGACCGCGACAGATATTGGGAACGCTCATTGTTTACCATTGCTACGGCCAGATCGAGTTCGTCGGCGCGCAGCCGATCGAGAATGTCGGCACTCCAACCGCAATGGATTTCCAGTGAGATGCCCGGATGCTGGCTGGTATATTCGGTGATCACGCCCTGCAGGAAAGCGACCGCGTAGTCGTTCGGCAAGCCGATGCGCAACACGCCAGCTATCTTCGACCGGTTGAAATAGGAAGCGGCCTCATCGTTGAGCCGCAGCATCTCGCGGGCGTAACTCAACAGCATCTCCCCCTCGCTGGTAAGAAGCAGTGTGCGTCCGACCTGCCTGATGAGTTGTGCGCCGACCAGTTCCTCTAGCCGGCGGATCTGGAGCGATATCGCGGGCTGGGTGCGCCCGAGCGCGTCTCCGGCCTTGGTGTAGGCACCGAGATCGATAACCGACACGAAGGTCCTCAAGAGGTCCGTCTGGAAATTGACTATGTTGCGCATGGATTTGGATTTCTCATACGAGGATGATGAATATCAATTTTTCATATACGGGCATCGCAACTAATCATCAATCCAACAGCTGAAGTTGGAGAACGCCATGCCGGATGCCACTGTTTTTGCCGCCGAGCTGCCTTGGCCGGACTATGACGGAAAGGTTCGTGGCGGTTCGGTGCCCATCCTCCTCCCTGTCGGTTCGATGGAACAGCATGGCCACCACATGCCCATGCATGTCGATGTGCTGTTACCGGTCGAATTCTCCCGTCGCGTCGCCGGAGAGATTGGAGCGCTGGTCGCGCCGCCCTTCACCTATGGCTACAAGTCGCATCAGAAATCGGGTGGCGGCAATCACTTGCCGGGCACGACCAGCCTGGATGGCGCTACACTGGTCGCGGCACTGCGCGATGTCATCAAGGAGTTCGCCCGCCATGGCGTGCGCAATATCTGTTTGATGAACGGCCATTTTGAAAACTCATGGTTCATCGTCGAGGGCATCGATCTGGCGCTGCGCGAACTGCGCTGGTCAGGCATTGGCGACATGAAGATCGTAGTGCTGTCCTATTGGGATTTCGTCGACAAGGCGACGATCGCGCGTCTTTATCCCAACGGGTTCGCCGGCTGGGACTTGGAGCACGGCGGCGTGCTCGAAACATCGCTGATGTTGGCACTCTATCCGAATCTCGTTCATCTCGAGCGCGCCATCGATCATGAGCCGGCGACCTTTCCGCCCTATGATGTCTACCCGCCAAAGCCTGAATGGACACCGACGAGCGGCACGCTGTCATCGCCCAAGGAAGCTTCGAAGGAGAAGGGCGAAATCTTGCTGGACGTTTGCGTGAGCGGCATCGTCAAGGCATTGCAGGTCGAATTTCCGCGCTGAGTTTGCACCCAGCAAGTTGGATAGCCGATCGGGATTCTGACCCAGGACCCCGTGTCCGCAGGCAGGCTGGGAGATACCTCTGCATGCCAGTAGGGGGCGCTCACCAATGTCCGCCGCTGCCGGCCGTCGAGAGATGGGTAGGTCATACTGCCAGGCAGTTGCTGTATCAAAATATGGACGCTGGCCGGTGCTTGATAAGTGTAATCAGTATGGAAAAGGCCAATTCGGTGGCGCCTGCGCTATCTCTTTGTCAGTATTTTCGCCTGGTGGGGCCAAGGAGACATCCTTGCGCTCCACGAGGGTGTCGGACATGAACACTCTTGTCAGGTAAATGACAAACACGCATGCGAGGCCATAAACAGGTGACCTCGATGGGTCTGGCCGGCTTGCGTGTTGCGACGTCCCTCGATTCCAATCGTGCGGGATGTAAAACACACCCGTCAGGTCCTGATGACATTATGGTCCGGACCAAACGGGAACTTGGTGATGTTTTCCGCGCCGTCCTCCTTCACGATCAGGATGTCGTGCTCGCGATAGCCGCCAGCGCCAGGCATGCCTTGCGGTAACATCACCATCGGTTCCATCGACACAACCATTCCGGGTTGCAGCACGGTGTCGATGTCTTCGCGCAGCTCCACCCCTGCTTCGCGGCCATAATAGTGGCAGAGCACGCCGAAGGAATGGCCATACCCGAAGGAGCGGTATTTCAGCAGATCCCACGCGCGGTACATTTCGTTGAGTTCGATCGCGATGTCCTTGCAGCGCGCGCCGGGCTTGATCAATTCGAGTCCGCGGCGGTGAACCGCGACATTTTTCTGCCAAATGTCGAGGCTGGCGTCGTCGACATGGTCGCAGAACAGCGTCCGTTCGAGCGCGGTGTAATAGCCGAAGATCATGGGGAACGTGTTAAGCGACAGGATATCGCCTGACTGGACGCTGCGGTTGGTGACCGGATTGTGCGCGCCGTCAGTGTTGATGCCGGACTGAAACCAGGTCCAGGTGTCCATCAGTTCGACATAAGGGTGCGATTTTGCGATCTCGCGGATCATCGCATTTGTCGTCGCGATCGCCACCTCGTGCTCAGCCACGCCGGCCTTCACGGCAGCCACGCAAGCGGCACCGCCGACATCGCAGACGTGCGCCCCCTCGCGGATCAGCTTTTGCTCTTCCAGCGACTTGATGGAGCGCATCCACATGGACGGTTGGGCGATGTCGACGAACTCGACGCCCGGCAGCGCCTCCTCGAGCTGACGGCGGAAGTCGAGGTTGACGTGGTCGAACTCGATACCGATCCGCCTGGCGCCAGTGGCGAGCTGGCGCAGGGCGCTGTAGAAATTGTCGCGACGCCAATCGGTGTAGGTGATGTTGTCGCCGAAGCTGCGACGGAAAGGCTGGCCGCCGTCGATGCCGGCAGAAATGGTCGTCGCGCTGTCATGGTCGATGACCATGCCGTACTTGCGACCGAAATAGCAGTACAGCCAGCCCGAGTAGTAATTGATGCAGTGATAGGAGGTGAACAGCACCGCATCGACCGAGTTCTCAGCCATCCAGCGGCGCACGTCGTTTTGGCGGCGTTTCATCTCGGCCTCCGAGAACGGCGAATACTCCTTTTCGCCATTGTGCCACGCCATAACGTGCAACATGTCATCGGTCATCGCGCGGCTCCTTGCAGGTTGATGCAAGGAAGCTACAATCGACGCGCGCATCAGGAAAATTTATTCACCTGATACCTGCATTTCGGCAAGTTATGGAGATCGTCAGCCGTTTGGGCGATGGCGAGCGATTAGGAACGCTAATCCCTCGATATCGACTTCTCATTTCCGGCGGCGCGGCCGAATTTCTATAGTCCGCTTCCAACCTGAAACCCACTTAGATGCGGAGCAATGAAATGAACGTTTATGCCAAAGGGATGCCCAACGAACTGTTGCGGCTGCAGAAAATGCACAATGGCGAGAGGGCGGTCCCGACCTTCAGCGCTGGTGAAATGACCCGGCGCCAGGACGGCCTTCGCCGCATTCTGGCCGAGCTGAAGCTCGACGCAGCCGTGCTCACTTCGTATCACAACATCTGTTACTTCTCGGACTTCATGTTCTGCTATTTCGGCCGCCGCTACGCCTTCGTGGTGACTGCTGAAAAGGCGGTGTCCGTCTCGGCGGGCATCGATGCTGGCCAGCCTTGGCGCCGCACCTTCGGCGACAACATCACCTACACCGACTGGCAGCGTGACAACTATTTCTATGCCCTCCAGCAAACGCTACCCGGCGTGAAGCGGATCGGCATCGAGTTCGACCACGTCAACCTCGAATTCAGGAAGCTGCTGCAGGACGCCTTCCCCGACGTCGAGTTCGTCGACGTTGGTGCGCCGACCATGTGGCTGCGCACCATCAAATCGGCAGAGGAAATCGCCCTAATCAAGGAAGGCGCGCGCACCGCCGATATCGGCGGCGACGCCATCTACAAGGCCATCGGGGCGAACGTTCCCGAGTACGAGGTCGCGCTGGCCGGCACGCAGTCCATGGTCCGGCATATCGCCAAGACCTTTCCGCATGCCGAACTGATGGATACCTGGGTGTGGTTCCAGTCGGGCATCAACACCGACGGCGCACACAACCCGGTGACCTCGCGCAAGGTTCAAAAAGGCGACATCCTCTCGCTCAACTGCTTCCCGATGATTTCGGGTTATTATACCGCGCTCGAACGCACGCTGTTCCTCGACCACGCCAGCGACGAGCACCTGCGCATCTGGGAGATCAACTGCGACGTCCACCGTCGCGGCCTGGAACTTCTGAAGCCCGGCGCACGCTGCGGCGACGTGGCGACGGAATTGAACGAAATCTACCGCAGCCACAATCTGCTCGGCTACCGCTCGTTCGGCTATGGCCACTCCTTCGGCGTGCTGTCGCATTACTACGGCCGCGAGGCCGGCGTGGAACTGCGCGAAGACATCAACACCGTGCTGCAACCGGGCATGGTCGTCTCAATGGAACCGATGCTGACCATTCCCGAAGGCCTGCCGGGCGCCGGCGGCTATCGCGAACACGACATTCTGGTGATGACGGAAGATGGGGCGGAAAACATCACCAAATTCCCGTTCGGCCCTGAGCGCAACATCGTCAAGGCGTGATCGCCGATTGCCACGACTCTTGGCGGGCCTTCCTGAAAAGGGAGGCCCGCTTGCGTTTGTTTGGAGCAGCGTGATCTAATCGGCAAATGTGGAGCTTACCATGCGCAGCATCCCGACCGACCTTCTCCGCGCATTCATCACCGTCATCGACCTGCGCGGTTACACGCGGGCCGCCGAAAAACTCGGCCGCACGCAGCCGGCGATCAGCCTTCAGATGAGGCGGCTTCAAGATCTGCTTGGCGTCTCGCTCTTCACCAAGGAAGGTGGCGCGCAGATCACGGAACAGGGCGAACTCGTTGCCGGCTACGCACGCCAAATCCTGACGCTCAATGACGACATGATGCTGAAGCTCTCGAAACGTGACAGCAAGGGCCGGCTACGGCTCGGCATTCCCAATGACTACGCCGATCATTTCTTGCCCAAGCTGATGGCCAGCCTGGCGCGCGACGGCGGCGACCTCACCTTCGACGTCGTCTGCGACCTGTCGCACAACCTGCTGCAAGGCCTGCGCAACGGTCTCTTCGACATCGTCGTGGCGATGACCCCCGATGGGCCTGCCGAAGGCGCGTTCATGACCTGGAAGGAAACGCTGGCCTGGGTCGCCGGAGCGCAATCCGCCCATCAACCGGAGGATGGGGGAACACAGGATGAGCTGCGCATCGTTTGCTACCCGGAAGGATGCCTCTACCGCCGCAACATGCTGACCGCGCTGCAGCGTGACGGACGCAATTTTGAGATCGTGTACACAAGCCCAAGCCTCGCCGGCCTGGAGGCTGCCGTGGGCGCGGACTTCGGCGTGACGGTTCTGGCGCGCCGGATCATTCCGGACAAGCTTCGGATCATCGAGCCGTCGAACCATCTTCCCCGGCTCGCCGATGTCGTGGTCGGCATTTATGTCAGCCCCGATCGCAAGCGTTCGGCCGTGGCGCAGAGTTTTGCAGCCCGTTTTGCCGACATGTTCGTCGCCGGCCAAGGCGTTGCGACATAGGTTGAGAACTGCTTTCTCGGCTCGAGACCGAAGGAGCGGCAAGCCAACTACTTCAGCCGACGCCGGGTCAGCAGCGCCAGCATCATGAACAGGATGATCGACAGCGCAAGCAGCAGCGTGGCGGCCGCCATGATGGTCGGATTTATCTGGTCGCGGATGCCCGAAAACATCTGCACCGGAAGAGTACGCTGCTCGGCGGCCGTCATGAACAGCGCAACGACCACCTCATCGAAAGAGGTCGCGAAGGCGAAGATCGCGCCTGACACCACGCCCGGCATGATGTTCGGTAAAGTGACGCGGAAGAAGGTCGATAATGGCGACGCGCCGAGGCTCAATGCCGCTCGAGTAAGGTTGGTGTCGTAGGTGGACAACGTTGCTGTCACTGTAATAACGACGAACGGCGTCGCCAGCGCCGTATGCGCCAGGACGAGGCCAGTGCGTGTGTTTGTCAAGCCGAACTGGCCGAAGAAGAGGTAGCTGCCGACAGCCACGATGACGATCGGCACGATCATCGGCGAAATTATCAATGCCATGACCAGCCGCCGCGCCGGGAAATCGGGCCGCGAAATGCCGAGTGCCGCCAAGGTGCCGAGCGTGGTGGCCAGGATCGTGGTCATCACCGCCGCCACCGCGCTGTTGAATATGGCGTTCATCCACCGCGCGTTGCCAAAGAAATCCGCATACCAGCGCAACGAATATTCCCGCACCGGCAAGGTGAAGAAAGGATCCTTGGAGAAGGAGAGCGGCACGATGATGAACAGCGGCGCAATCAGGAACAATAGCACCGCGACGGCGAATGCCACCACGAGTGTGCGCATCAGGCGTTCGGACGGCGTTGCGTAGGAAGGCAGCCACATGGCGTCACCCCAGCTTGATCTTGTCCGCGCCGACGAGGCGCAGGAACAACAGGTAAATGGCGAGCGTCACGACGAGCAGGACCACACCGAGACCGGCGGCCAGGCCCCAGTTGAGATCCCGGTTTATGTAGACCGAGATGAAGTTGGAGACCATCTGGTCCCGCGGACCGCCAACCAGCGCCGGCGTGATGTAATAGCCGAGTGAAAGAATGAAGGTCATCAGGCAGCCGGCAACGACGCCGGGCAGCGTTTGCGGCGCATAGATACGCCAGAATGCGGAAAGCGGCGGCGCGCCGAGCGAGCGGGCAGCGCGCAGCTGCGTGGTCGGGATCGAGCGCATCACACTATAGATCGGCAGGATTGTGAAGGGCAGCTGGATGTGGGTCATGGCGGTGACCGTGCCGAATCGCGTAAAGATCAGTTGCACCTTCTCGCTGGTCAGGTGAAGCGCCATCAGCAGATCGTTGATAACCCCGTCCGATTGCAGCAGCACCACCCAGGCAGTGGTACGAACCAGCAGCGACGTCCACAGCGGCAACAGCACCATCAGCATCATGACCCCGGCGATTGCCTTCGGCGCGATGGTGAGCACATAGGCGACGGGATAGCCAAGAAGCAGCGTGAAGGCGGTCACGAGCCCGGCGACGAAGAGTGTGCGAAGCAAAACGTTGATGAAGATCGCCTGGTCGTCCTGGACACGCACAAGCGAACCATCCGGATCCTGCTTGAGGTCAATGGCCGTCAACAGATAGTAGGGCGTGAGCACCGAAGAATTACGCTTGATCACCGACCAGATTTCCGGCGATCGCCAGTTCTTGTCGAGTTCGACGAACTTTTTCTTGTAAGGACCGACGTCCAGTTTCTCGACCATGCGGGCGGCGGCGAGGACGCGCCCACGCATGCCGGATATCTCGTAGTTCAGGCGCTTGCCAAGCAGGGCAGCCGTGCTGTTGTTCTTGGCGATCTTGAGATCCGCTGCGAAGGCGGCAAACACCGCCTCGTCCGGCGCGGCCGCACCATCCCAGCTTTCAAGCGCGACCATTGTCTGCGGCAGTACCTCGCGCGTCTCCGGATTTCCGACGGCCGTCACCAACAGGTAGAGAATCGGCGCGACGAAGACGACGACCAGAAAGGCAATAAGCGGCAGCGCCAGCGTAAGAGCGGCGCGCCTGGCTGGACGTTCGGCACGACGCACGGCCATGAAGACGTTGATGCGATCGGTGTCGACGGCGGTCATGGCTCAGCCCCTAAGCAAGCGGCATTCGGCGACGCTGCATTCGAGCATCACCTCTTCGCCGAGAGCGAAAGCCCGCCCCTGGCGGGCGGGGATACGCGCGGTGACAAGCTGGCCGCCGAGTGCCTCGACCGACAGCCGCATATGATCGCCAAGGAAGAATACGTCTCGCGCCGTGCCGGAAAAGCGGTTCACCTCCCTACCGGTCGCGGCGCCGGCGAGCGAAAGATTTTCAGGCCGCACCGATAGGCTGAGTGCGTCGCCGGCAGCCGGGTTGCCATTCGCCGCCTTGAACGTCGTCCCATCGGCCATGCGCAGCACAGCGCGACCGGCTTCCTGCCCGGCCAAGGTGCAAGGCAAGGTGTTGTTCTCGCCTATGAAGGAAGCCACGAAACGATTGGACGGCTCGTTGTAGAGCGTCACCGGATCGGCAAGCTGCTGGATGCGGCCGTCATGGAAAACCGCGATCCTGTCCGACATGGTCAGCGCCTCGGACTGGTCGTGCGTGACGTAGACCATGGTGATGCCGAGTGAGGTCTGGAGCTGCTTGATCTCGATCTGCATGTGCTCGCGAAGCTGCTTGTCGAGCGCACCGAGCGGTTCATCCATCAGCACCAGCGACGGTTCGAACACCAGCGCGCGGGCCAATGCGACGCGCTGCTGCTGGCCGCCGGAAAGCTGTGCCGGGCGTCGATCACCCAGCGTTTCAAGGTTTACGCGGCCAAGCGCCTGACGCACCTTTTCTTTGGCGGCAGCGCCTGTACTGCCGCGATAGCGCAGCGGGAACGCGACATTCTCCGCCACCGTCATGTGCGGAAACAGCGCGTAGTTCTGGAACACGAAGCCGATGTTGCGCTTTTCCGGCGGCAGCCGCTCGACTGGCCTGTTGTCGAGCAGGATATGACCGAGCGTCGGCTGCTCGAAGCCGCCCAGCATCATCAAGGTCGTGGTCTTGCCGGAGCCCGAAGGCCCCAGCATGGTCAGGAACTCGCCGCGAAAGACGGTCAGGTTCAAGTCCTTAACGACGAAGTTGATGCCATCGTAGGACTTCTTCACATCCTCGAACCGAACGAGGGCATCGACTTGACTGTCCGTTGCAGGTGACATTCGTCGAGAAAAGTTCATCGATGCTATCCTCCGGATGGCCGCGCTATTGTGCGAGCCACGTCGTGAACCGCTTGCGGATTTCATCTCCGTTGTCAGCCCAGAACCCATTGTCCAGCGTCAGCGAAACGGTCAGGTTTTGCGGGCTGGTTGGCAAGTTCTTGGCGTCTTCGGGCGCTACGAATTGGGAAGCGGATTTCCGCACCGGTCCGTAAGGGATGTACTTGGTGATGCCCGCCAGGATTTTGGGATCAGCTGCGTATTTGATAAAGGCCAGGGAGCTTTCCGCATTCTTGGCGCCCTTCGGAATCACCCAGTAGTTGGAATCGAGGATCTGGTTGTCCCAGACGATGCGGAAGTCCTTGCCCTCTTTGTTGGCGTTGTAGATGCGGCCATTCCAGGCAGTTGTCATCGTCACCTCGCCCGAGGCAAGCAGCTGCGGTGCTTGTGCGCCTGCTTCCCACCACACGATGCTATCCTTGATGGTATCGAGCTTGGCGAAGGCCCTGTCGAGACCCGCGGGCGTCGAAAGCGTCTCATAGACCTGGCCCGGGGGCACTCCGTCAGCAAGCAACGCAAATTCGAGATTGGTTGCCGGGTTCTTCCACAGGCCCCGCTTCCCCGGGTATTTGTTCGTGTCGAACAGATCCTTGATCGTCTTCGGGCCGTCGGAAAGTTTGGCGCCGTCATAGGCAAGCGTCGTCGCATAGACAATGGTGCCAACGCCACAATCGGACGTCGTGCCTTCAATCCAATCCTCTTTCGGGCCGATCGTTGACCAGTCGATCTTTTCGAAAATGCCCTCATCGCAGCCTTGCAACAACGTGGGCGCATCAACATCGACGACGTCTATGGTGGTGTTTCCGGATTCGATCATCGCCTTGATCTTGGCGATTTCCCCGCCATATTCCTGTTCGTCAATCTTGATGCCTGTGCTGGCTGTGTAGGTTTCGAATACGGCCTTGCGCTGCGCTTCCTGGTAGGCGCCGCCGAAACTCATGACGGAGAGCGCGTCCTGCGCCATCACCGTTGTCGAAAAAAGCACGCCGATGGAGAAAATTAGCGCCGGTCCGATTGATTTGATCGCCATGCCCGTCACTCCGTTGTGAGTTGAACCAGACCTCGGCTCATTATTTTTCCGCCTTGGCCAGTCTCACAACGCTAGTTTCGCAAATTGGCGCCGGCAAATAAGTACATGACATGACTCCATCAGATCCCGTTATCTTGGCCTTCGAGAGAGCAGGCGCTCTTGCCTCTGCATTTCGGATGGTCCGGTTGCCGCCGTTCAACTTGGGAGCAGATCCGCGTAGCGCCCGCCTACTCCAACTTTCGAAAATTCCGGCGCACGGCCCAGGCACTACAGCTAACGCTTGGGAATACGCGCATCGTCGGGAGCTCGGAGGAACCGCGAAAAGTCCAGATGGTTTCCGTGGTCCGCCACTTGTCTTGGCTGGCGCATGGAACTGCAGTCGACTAAGTTGAGCTTCACGCCGTCATCTTACCAGATGAGTTTTCATGCCGCATGAGAAAACATTCTATGGAACGGATGATCGCGATCAACAGCAGATTGATTGCGAGATAGAGCACCCCGGCAATGTCGAATATCTCGAAGATCGCGAAGGTCTGGTTCATCAGTCGCTTGGCATACCCGGTTTCGAGCACCGTGATTGTCGAAGCAAGGCTGGTCCTTTCACGACAAGGATAAGCTCATTGCCATGGGCCGGCAGCGCCCGGCGGATTGCGAGCGGAAACTCGATGCGGCCGAACCGCAGCACGCGCGACATGCCGCACGCCTGGGTCGCGAGACCGACCGGAACCGACATCAAACCGCCGCGCAGGAGTTCTGACGTGTAGGCGCCGTGTTCAGCGCAAGACTGTTTGGGGCTACAACATCAGTCGTCACGATGCGTATCCGGTTCTGACGCTCGATCGACAACCATATCCGCTGCAATGCCGCGACGCGCGAGTGAGCTCAGCACGGCAACCTCAATAGCGCCGAAGCTGCCGCCGCCCGCAAAGGCAAGCGCGGCCTTGGGTTGTGCAACCGGCTTGGTCACGACGCACCTCCCCAATTGTGGGATCGCGGCGCCTGCCGCGATCCCACGCTCCAGCTACGGCGCCACCGCGATGTGACCCCTCATGTTGGGATGGAAGCGGCAGAAATAGTCGACCGCTCCCGCGGCCTTCAATGTCAGGCTTGCGGACTTCTTCGGCGGGATCATCACCTCCCAACCGCCCTTGACGGTGGCCGTGTGGGCGAACATGTCCTTGTTCACCCACTCGATCGTATCGCCTACCTTCGCCTCGACGGTGGCTGGCGAGAACACCAGCTTGTCGATGGTGACCTGAATGGTTTCGGCCTTCACCGGCGCTGCAATGAACGTCAGCGCCAATGTCGGCACCATCAACGCCGGCCTCATTTCAGCATACTGGCGACGTGTTCGGCATGCTGCTCATGGCCCTGAAATATCTTCAGGCCGGTCTCCAGCAGGCTCTTCAGTTCGGCATTGCTGGCTGAAGGAATGAGCAGCGTTTCGAGAGCGCCGTCTACCTGCTTGTGGTAGGCCACTTCATTGTCGACATAGGCTTTGTCGAAGGCCGCACCCTTCAGGTCGGCGAGCTTGGCCCGCTCTTCCGTGGCGGCTTTGGTGAGCGCCTTGCTGGTGGCGTTGTCTTCCGGCGTCACCTTGAGCTTCTTGACGAGATCGAGCGCCTGCTTGTTCACCGCTTCGTGGTCGCGCACCATGTCCTTGGCGAAGGCGAGCACCTCTTTGTTCCTTGATTTCTTGAGCGCTTGCTTGGCCGCCTCGACATCGATCACGCCGGCAGTATAGGCGATGTGCGCGATCTGCGGGTCGGTTGGTTTATCGGCGGCTTGCGCGAGCGGGGCTGTGCCGAGCAGCAGCAAGGCGGCCAGGGCGGCAGTGTGACGAATAAGCATGAGATCTCCTTCGCCCGGACTCGAAAATCGCATCGGGCATCGTTTTCAGTTGACGGTCAATTGGATGCTGGGTAGCGGCAAACGTTCCCGCCAAATCAGCTGAATTCGACCAGGATCAGTCTCACAAGCCGAGCCGCTCCATCACGGCAGCGGTCAGCCGTTCGCAGCGCCGGCCGGCGAAGGGAAAGGCATCGAGGAGCACTGGCCCGATTTGGTCGTCCAGCGCCTTGCGCAGCAGGACGCGGGCGCGATGCAGGCGGGTCTTGATAGTTTCGGGGCGCACGCCGAGTAGTTCTGACGTCTCTTCAATGCTCAGGCCCTCGATCACCCGTGCCACGAACACCATCCGGTAAAGATCTGGAAGGGTGTCGGTCGCCCGTTCGACAAGGGCCAGAATCTGCCGTTGCGCCATCGTCCGCTCCGGATCGTCGGTTGGGTTGAGGGGGAACCGGATGATTTCGGCTTGGGGGTTGTCGGGCATCGTCACCGTTCGCCGTCTTTTACGCAACCGGCCAAGCGCTTCGTTGATGACGATGCGCGACAGCCACGTGCCGAGCGAGGCGTCGCCGCGAAAACTTTCGAGATGGGCAAAGGCCCTGACATAGGCCTCCTGGACGACGTCCTCGGCCTCGCTGTCGTTGCGCACCACGCCGCGCGCGATCCGGTAAAGCCGCTGGTTATGCGTCTTGATGATGGTGCGGAAGGCAGCGCCGTCGCGCGCCATGGCGCGCTGTGCCAATACCAGGTCATCAGAGGCGGCGATGATTTCGGTCGCGTCTCGTCGAACGTACAACATGAGCAGTCTCCTTGCCCTTCAATAGATGGGTCTCGACAACAAGGGTTCCCGAAAATTCGTCACACTGGAATCGACGACAGGAATTCGCGCCTCAGATCGAGGTCCGTGTCGAAAACCTCCATTTGGTGACCAGGCGCGTGCCGTGCGCGTGGATGCCACGCGATGTCATGCAGCCATGCTCGGCAACAAGCACGACGGCCACTCCACCCGGCTGCAGGGCATCCTCAATGGCGCGAGCGATGTCTTCCGCGAGCCGCTCCTGTATCTGCAGGCGACAGGCACAAGCCTCGACAACCCTTGCCAATTTGGAGATACCCACCACGCGGCTGACGGGCATGTAGGCGACGTATGCCTTGCCGTGGATTGCCGCCATGTGGTGTTCGCAGAACGAATGAAACGCTATGTCGTGCAGTTCGACCGCCTGGTCATAGCCGCCGATCTCATCGAACGTCCGTTCGAGCAGTCTCACAGGATCTTGCCGATAGCCGGCAAACCACTCTTCATAAGCACGAACGACACGCGCAGGAGTATCGACAAGCCCGGGTCGGGCCGGATCGTCTCCGACCCATGAGATCAACGTCCTGACCGCGGCCTCTGCATCGAAGCGCGTCGGGCGGGCGCAGCCGATTGTCTTGGGCGTCCCGTTTCCCGCTGAACTTCCCTCGGCGGAGGCCGGCACGCGGTCTTCGGCGCCGTCCAGAATTTGCGAATGCAGGTCCATCGGTCTCTCCGGGTCCACGCTCGAAACTATTGGATGCGCCCAGCGAGGATTGGTTCCCGACAGGCAGGGAGCAAGGTTCGCACCCATGGCGAACCACGGGAAGGTTTCGAAACCTCTCCTCCAGTTTCACGTCCGCCGCGTTCTCGACACACGTCGTCAGGATCCTGAAGGAGAACCAAAATGGCATCGAAACAGTCCGTGAAAAACCGACTCCCACCTCGCTCTTGGTGTGTCCATCGTGGCGTCGCGACAATGCCCATGCCGCCGGTTAGCTGGTGAGCCTGCTACGAGTCTGTGACGCCGACCACGGCGCAGCTTGGTTCGCTGTTTCTGGCACCATTGCTTGCTTCGGTCTTTGTACCGGCACGCGCTCGTCGCGGGACCTGCGGTCATGACCGGAGGGGGCTCTGATCTGCGTCATGACGCGACGCGCGGCCGCCCGGTGGCTGTCGCGACGACGATGGCTTCGACGAAACTTCGCTCTCCTTCGATTGTAGCAACCCTTATGTCGCGTGAGATTTCGATTCGCGCCTGATCGGTCCCCGCGCGCTCGGCGAGACCTGCTGCCAAGGCGCGAATGTGGGTTTCGGCGGCAGCCATTGCTTCGTCCTCGGTGTCATAGTCGTCCAGCCGCTCGCCTGAATTCAGACGGAATAGCCCGATCTCCGGCTGGCTGACGCGCGCTTCCGCCGACATCCGCACTTGCCCGACGACGGCACCCAGTGCGTTTGCGACGTCGGCGTGTTCGGCAATGGTGCAGTCATTGCCAATCAAATGCGGCAGACTCGCGTAGTGAAGCGATGCCGAAGCGCCGAGGCCGATCACCGGCCGGTCGAGTGCGATCGACAGGCGCGCCATGCCACCTTGCCGGCCAACCGCGCGCTGAACCAGCGGATTGGCAACCGAGACCCCGCCATCCAGCCCGTCCTCGGAAAAAACGGTTTCAAGAATGGCTTCGGCAGAACGCCGGGTCACCGCGGTGAGAACCATCCCGGAAAAAGCTTCCGCGCCTCTGGCGACGCGATGCCCCTGGCCGCAGCGTTTGCGTGCGAACAATTCGGCGCCCAATCGAGCCGCGACAGGATCCCAATTTCCTTGCCGGCCCAGAACGTGTGCCGCGTCGGATGGCGTGAAGCCCGCGATGTGCACCAGACCGCGCGCGACCAGGCGATTGAGCGTCGCGACCTGTGACGTCGATACGAGCAGCCGATCGAGTGCGGCGGGAATTGCCGAAATGTCGCCATAGAGCCGCGCCTCAGTAACCGTCAGGCCTGCGGCCAGACCTTCGGGCACACCTGTGCGCAATGCGAAACGACCGTCCAAACGGCTGGCGTTGGGACTGAGCAATTGCCGCTTGAGGCCTTGGTAGACGGCATCGCCGTGCTTCACCGCGGCGAGCGCCAGCGGCACGAGCCGACGGGGCCCAAGCACTATCGTCGAAGTCAGCGACCGCTCGTGAAGCGAGACTTCCGAATCCCCGCCGAGGCCAAAGGTGCGCATGGCGACGGCTTCAACCATGGTGCGCATTCCGCCGACGGTGGCACCTTCCGGATCGAGCCGAAGGCGGCCGCCGTCGAGAACGGCGATGTCGGTGGTGGTGCCGCCGATATCGGACACCACGGCGTTATCAACGCCAGTCATGTAGCGCGCCCCCACCAGGCTTGCCGCTGGTCCTGAGAGGATGGTCTCGATCGGCCGGGCGCGGGCGAATTCAGCGGTAATGAGCGCGCCATCGCCACGCACGACCATGAGCGGAGCGACGATCCCGCGTCTTGCCAGAAAGCCTTCGGTGGCGTTGACAAGGCGATCAATCATCGAGATCAGTCGCGCATTGAGAAGCGTCGTCAGCGCCCGACGCGGGCCGCCGAGTTTCGACGACAGTTCGTGCGAACAGGTCACTGGAAGCCCGGTACGCTCGCGGATGACGTCACGCACTGCGATCTCGTGTTCTGGATTGCGGACCGCAAAATAAGAAGCTACGGCGACGCCAGAAACCGTGTCGGCGAGAGACGGCAACGCAGCCACGAGAGCGTCCAGGACCAGCTGACGCGCATCGCCGTGGACGTCATGTCCGCCCGGGCAAAAGATCACGGGATCGGAGCCGAGGGCTTTTGACAATCCGTTCCGGGTAAGATCGGCTTCAGCAAAGCCGATCATCACCAGCACGACCCGTCCGCCCTGCCCTTCGACGAGGGCGTTGGTCGCGAGCGTGGTCGACATCGAGACGAGCTTGATCGCGCCAGGTTCGATGGCGGCTTCGGACAAAACAGCGTTGACCGCGCCAGCGATGCCCTCGGCAAGATCGTACCGCGTGGTCAGCGATTTGGCCTTGGCCACGATGCCTGTCGATTCCGACCACAGCACGGCATCAGTGTAGGTGCCGCCGGTGTCGATGCCCAGGTACAGAGGCGACGGCTGATGCGCATATGCGTTCATTTTGATCAGTCGCCCAGCCCGGGTTCCGGCGAGAAATATCTCGCGAGCTTGTTCGCTTCGCCGTCGAACGCGTTGGCGTCGGCGAGTGGATCACGCTTGATCGCAATATTAGGCCACGTAGAGGCGTACTCAGCGTTCGGCGCGAGCCAATCGTCGAGACCAGGCTCGGTATCGGGAAAAATGGCCTTCGCCGGGCATTCTGGCTCGCAGACGCCGCAGTCGATGCACTCATCGGGATGGATGACGAGCATGTTCTCGCCTTCGTAGAAACAGTCGACCGGACAGACTTCCACGCAGTCCATGTATTTGCATCTGATGCAATTGTCGGTGACCACGAACGTCATGCGGCGTGTCTCAGCCATGCCGGGCCAGGACGATAGGACAAGATCAGCTTCAGGCTTTCGACGAGGTGGGCCGCCTTCAGCCAACAGAGCCCCGCAGTCTCGCTGTCCAGCACTTCGCCGCAACTGTCGCCAAACAAGGTAAGCCACCGGTCGAGCAGATCGGTCTCCAACCTACCCATGTGCTTGCGGACCGCGGCGAAACTTGCCTTGGAGGGCCCGGTGGTCAGCATGGCCGAGGACCAGAAATCGCACGTCTTCGCCAGATGCGTTTCCCAATCGCCGACAGCGAAGCGCTCGAAACTCGGCCCGAGATCTGCGTCGGGGCGGATCTTGCCGCAGAAGGCGTAGACGCGCAGTCGAATCTGCTCTTCGGAAATCGGGAATGTCAGCGTCAAGGGCATAGTCTGATGCAGCGCTCATCCGGCCCTTCAGACCACGCCATAGGTCATATCGAGGGGAATGCGGTGATCGTCGATAGCTCGTACGCCAGCGGTGTTTTCAGCCAGAATGAGCAAGGCTTTCCGCTCCTGCTCGGATAAGTAAGCTCCCCATAAGGTGACCACGCCGTTGCTCACAGTTACACCCGGACTCCCGGTCGACGGCCATGATTCGAATCGCAAGGCATCAAGAATCTCCGACCTGATACTGCTGTCGTTGCGCCAGACCGGGGCTCGAGAACGTTTCCTGGCGGCGACAAAGGCCCGGACCAGATTGGCGCGACTGACGACCCCGATCACCTGCCCGTCGCGTAGCACCGGAACACGCTTGATCCGATTGTGTTCAAGCAGCGTGGCGATCTCCATAACCGGCGTGTTCTCGGCCACAGTCGCAACTTGTCTTGTCATGACATCGGTCACATGCGCGGAATGAGACTTGAGATAGCCTTCCGCAAGAGCGGCGTTGTTGCCGAAAAGCCGAAGCCACCAGGAACGATGTTGCGGGGCCGTACCGATCTCTGCCCGGCGGATCAGGTCTCCTTCACTGACGATGCCCAGCAACACACCTCGATCAGTCACCGGCACGGCACTAATTCCATGCGACAAAAGAATATCGGCGACCTCTTCCAGCGTACTGTCCGGCCCTACTGTGATAACCGGTGAGGTCATAACGTCCTTGGCGATCAGCATTTCGTTCTCCTTCACCTGTTTGCAGGCGCGGGACCCGCCGGCAAGGTTCTTCCAGAGCCTTGGCCGTCGTGTGACAAACCAGCATGGAGGCTGATCGCGCGATAGAACTCCCGTGCATGGAAAGCATAGGCTTCCAGATCGGCCGGATCGCCGGCGAACAGACCAATGTCCTCGGCTTTCCGGAAGAACCAGGGAGCCGGCAGACCAGGTTCGAGCGCCTTCACGGCAACAGCCGCAAGCAACGGCAGGCCGTCGTCCGCATCATCATCCATCAGTTGTTCAAGTGCGTCCCGGATCACGCCCGTTGCATCGGAAACAACCATGCTGTCGGCCAGCCTTGCATAGGTGATCGGCAGTCGGGTCTGTGCCTGCAGGAGCAGTTCTTCACGCAGCCGTGCTTTGAGAGCGTTGTAATCCGCGGGAGCCATCGGGGCGCAGTCATTCGCGTTGAGGCGGTCGGCGGATACCACACGGCGCTGAATGTCCCGACCGGAAAGTGGTCCGACGTCGTGTTCAAGCATGTCCATCTTAAGCCCGTGCCCTTCCCGCGATACCGCCAAGATTTCCACATCCTGGCGCTGAAACCTGCTGCCTGGCACCGGATCCTGTCAATTTCGCTGCGCGGAAGCTTCACTCATCCTTGCATGCAAAACAAACGAAATTTATTGCCGCTTTAGCTTAATTTTTTTGCACCACAAATTTGATCTGGCAGTTAACGCGGCCCTTTCCTTTTCGGGTTCGATATGCATTTTTTGCCGGATGAACCCGCCCGACCGAAACGTCTTGGCCGTCGGCAGCGCGATTTCGTCCAGGAAAGCAGTCCAGCAGGAGATTTTACATGATCACTGGTGCTCAATGCCGCGCCGCTCGCGCGCTGGTCGAATGGACCCGGGGAAAGCTCGCCGTCAATTCAGGCGTAGACACGTTGATTGTCGAGGAATTCGAACGCCGGATCAGCCTTCCCAGCCAGGATGTCTGTGACACGCTGCAAACCGCGCTTGAAAACGCCGGCGCCGTTTTCATCGCCGAGAATGGCGGCGGCATCGGCGTTCGCCTGAAACTCAACCGCTCGGAAGTCAAGCGGATCGGCGTCCTGGAGAATGAAGGCGGCATTGTTGGAATAGATGCCGTTCCATAGGCCCCACATCTTCTTCGGGGCTCGCGGTCGCGGTCCATCGCTGGACAATCCAGAAGCTGCATCGGCTAGACAACGCAAACAAGGGAGGTGGCCCTCATGACCGTTATCTGGGACGATCTCACCGAGGAGGAGCGAACGGCGCTCAAGCGCATGAACCGCGGGCCTTATCCATTTTTATCGAAAGCCTTGGCCGAACGTCTTGTCTTCCTCGGACTGGCGCAAGAAAGACCGAGCGGAACCGGGATAAACAGGACCGGACGAGAGCTCGTGATAAGAACGTTGCTTAGTGCTCGCTCTAACTAAGTCTGCATTGATTCCTGCCAGCTGCGACGAGGTGGCTGACTTGACTTCCCGGATTGCTTCACCATCTATGGCCTTATGAACGCCGCAGTCAAAATTCGTCACGATTTTCTTTTCCGGGTTTGCCCCATAGCGGGAATCTAGCCCCCGGCTCAGCCATACGCCCTGAGCCGAGGGGGCGGTGCGTTAGCCCAAATGGGATGGTCCCGCAGGACCGCAAGCCTCTGGGATCTCGGCGTTGTCAGCAGGATTTTTCACGGACCGACTCAGCTCCGACACCGTTGGTGGGCGGCTGGTGCCGGCAAGAGCATGAGTATTCAAATGCAACACAATACGAAAACCCGGCGCAAGCCGAACATCCGTATCTCAAAGTCGGACCATGCACGTTTATCGGCGCTTGCAAACACCGTTGCTGCACGAAATCCGGAAGCTATCGACGAACTGCTCGCGGAACTTGAGCGCGCGCGCGTCGTCGCCGATGGTTGGGTCTCCGCCGGCACTGTCCGTATGGGTTCTACCGTGACGTTCAAGCCTGATACCGGCGACGCAAAGACAGTTACGCTGGTTTTTCCTGGCGATGCGGATATCTCCGAGGGCAAGGTCTCAATCCTCACGCCGATTGGCACGGCTCTGATCGGCCTCTCGGCTGGACAGTCGATCATGTGGATCGCGCGCGATGGGCGCCGGCACGAACTGTCGGTACTTGCAGTGGACCAACCCGCTCCGGAAACCGGTACGGCTGATTGGCGCGCACCAGCGTCTTCGACGATTGCGGCGGACGTCTAGCCATGGGCGTTTCCATCCGTCTCCTCAATCACGCAGGCAGCCTGATCGCGGGTGTCTGACCCCTGCGCCGGTCTCTCGTGGTCCGGCACAGGGGGTCAGCTTTCCACACCCGATCATTTGCTTGACGCTGGCCCCCTTGCGCGGACCGGCTGGAGACGCACCATGCCCACTATCGACAGCTGCCAACTGACTACAAAGGACTACACAATTCTTGAAGTGATGCGGGATCGTCATCCTGCCCGAGGGGAAGCCTTCTTGACTATCCTTAAACGGAAGATTTCGAGCGCGGTTGTAGTGTTTCGGGATGATATTCCGGCAACCGTCGTGACCCTCAGCAGCCGCGTGGCTTATCGGGTAAACGACGGCCCTGCCGAAACGCGCATCGTCTCACATGACGAGATGCGCGGCCTGGTTGGCATGCTTTTGCCTATCACCAGTCCGCGCGGCCTGGCGCTGCTTGGTCTGGCCGAAGGTCAGTCCATATCCATTCCGACCGCAGACGGCGGCCTAGAAACGCTGACTGTTCATGAAGTGGTCTATCAGCCCGAAGACGCAACCCGCGAGAAATTGAAGCTGGCGGGGGGTGCCGCGCCGGGCTCGGGGAGACCGGTTCTGCGCGTCGTCCATCGTTCCGATGAACCGCAAGACAAAGCGGAGAACAAACGCTTGGCGGTTTCGGACGTCGGATTCGACGACCCAGGTCCGTCGGCCGCCTGAAGGCTCGACTATCCCGGAGGTTGCGAAGGCGGGTAGACAAGCGTTCCGTCAGCTCTTACCCGCGCCCCGTCGGTAAGTTTCGCTGGCTCGACCTTGTCATGACCCATCAGATGAAAAACGGACTCGCCGCGGCTGATCAGATAGTCCGCGACGATCCTTCTGTGACAGCGCCACCAGAGCGTTTCAGAGCACATGACGGCGCATCGCCGCTGCCTGCCGAAGTACACAAGCCGGTCCAAGCCGCCAAGAAACTCCACTGATAGCGCGTAGTCGGCGTAGTTGTGAAAACTCTGGTTGATCCAGAATGCGTTAAGCGCCGGTGGGATACCATGCGCCTTGCCGCGCAGGCCGCCAAGCTCAGCAATGCATTCATATCCAATCCCGTATGCTGCCAGCTTTTCCGCCAGCACCTCGCCGTTGAACTGCGGGTTGGCACGCGAGCGCCGGATGGTTCTTATGTCGACCACCAGGCTTATATCGGCGACCCGCAGCAGAGCTACGAATTCGGCAATCGACCGGGCCGAGTGACCGATGGTGTGGAATGGATAAGGCATGTTCAATTAATCCATGGCGACGGATCTATTTCCGGCGGCATGATCAGTGATTTGGAACAAAGAGCGCGGTCATTTCACCACCTGTTTCAGGCCGCGTAGCGCCTCCTGCACGTCGGCTCGCGCCGCGCTTGCTTCCGGATAGACTGCATAGGCCGGGTAGGTGAATTCCGGCGCACCCTTCACGGCCTCCAGCTGCCCCGCCTCGATATGGGGAGCCGCCGCCCCCCTGCGGAAATAGCCCATGCCACCGGCACGCAGGATATAGCTCAGCCCGAGCGGGCCAAGGCCGACCATCAATCCCGGCTCGCCGAAGACCGAGGAACTGGCACCATGCTGCGCGGCAAACAGCGGCCCCCAATCTACATAGACGTAGTCCCTGGAGGCACCCAGTTCCCCGTCTCTGTCCGTGGTCCGAACCAGGACGAGCTGCTCCTCGACAAGAAGCTCCACCCTGAAACCTGGCAGCAGCTTCGGCGCATAGAGCACCGCGATGTCCAGAACGCCGGTCCTGAGCTGATCGAGGAGCTGGTCCGGCACACCCACCTGGGCTTGGATAGCGATTTCCGGCTTGGCGTTCTTCATCCAGACCAGCCAGTCGAGCAGCAGGGGGTTCCACAGACTGAGCTCTCCGCCCAGGGCAACGACGCTTGTCCTTCCCGATGGGATGGCGAGCTGGTGGCGTGCCCGCTCCCAGATTTGCACGAATGACTGGGCGAACCGCTCGAACTCTCTGCCTGCCTGCGTCAGCTGCGCTCCATTGCGATTGCGGATAAAGAGCTGACGTCCGAGTTCGTCTTCCAGCGTGCGTATCCGCGCGCTCACTGTCGTCTGGGTCACGTGGAGTCGGTCTGCGGCTTTCAGAAAGCTGCCCGAATGAACGATCTCCAAAAAAGTGCGAGCGCGGTCAATGTCCATGCTGGTCCCGGATCAATGCAATAATGTTGCACTAATACAGCATTTAATTCCGTTTGCCTTCCTGTTTTACGCAGCGCAACCTCGTTCAGCAGAGATATCCGGCCGCGGCGGTCTATGGAACGGAGTGCGTAATGTCCGATCAGGAGGATGGTCCCCTGGAAACGCGAGAGTACGCCTCTCCGCCATGCTTCATGCACGAACTCGTCCCAGGATATGGCGCCGAAGCGATTGCGCAAGACGCATGGACCGGTGTCTGTCGATGGCGCAAGGCGGAGCGCAAGCGCCTGATCGACGAGCGTCTGGCCGTCGACGCCGAGGAACGCGCTGCGAGGTCTTTGCGCATCGCTTCGGCTCTCGACCTAGTTGTCGGCCGGGTGAGCGGTCGCATCGTCAGCGGCTACTGGCCTTTTCGAGGCGAACCGGACCTTCGCAACTGGGCGATACGGGTGATCGAGCGCGGCGGACGGGTCGCGTTGCCGGTCGTCATCAAAAAAGGCTGGCCGCTGGAGTTTCGCATCTGGGGACCGGGAGACCCTCTGGAACGCGGCATATGGAATATTCTTGTCCCCTCACACGGGCCATCGGTCCAACCGGATGTGGTCGTCGCGCCCGTTGTCGGTTTCGACCAGGCCAACTATCGCCTGGGTTATGGCGGCGGCTTCTTCGACCGGACCTTGGCCGCCGCGCCGAAGCGTCCTTTCGTCGTCGGCGTCGGTTACACCGGCAGCAGAATTCAAACCATCTATCCGCAGCCACACGACATTCCGATGGATGTGATCGTCACGGATGAATGACTGAGCGCAGGTGAAGAGCAGGAAGCACATCATGTCTAATCCGGCCACGACCTTGGATGATCACAAGCCCCGTTTTCTCGTCAGGTGGCTGTTTTCCACCAACCACAAGGATATCGGGACACTTTACCTGCTGTTCTCGATCATGGCGGGAGTCTTCGGCACGGCGCTTTCTGTTTTGATCCGCATGGAGTTGCAGGAACCAGGTTTGCAGATATTCGGCGATCCGAGCGTCTACAACGTCGTCGTCAGCGCCCATGGTCTGGTCATGATCTTTTTCGTCCTCATGCCGGCGCTGATCGGTGGCTTCGGCAACTGGATGGTGCCGATCATGATCGGTGCGCCCGACATGGCTTTCCCGCGCATGAACAACATCTCGTTCTGGCTGCTCGTGGCCGCGTTTAGCCTTTTCGTCACTTCGATGTTCGTGCCGGGAGCGCCCGGCACGCTCGGCCATGGTGGCGGCTGGACGCTTTATCCGCCGCTTTCGACCTCCGGCCAGCCTGGCCCTGCCGTCGATCTCGTCATCCTTTCGATCCACCTCGCAGGAGCGTCATCGATCCTCGGCGCGATCAACTTCATCACGACCATCTTCAACATGCGCGCGCCGGGAATGACGATGCACAAGATGCCTCTGTTCGCCTGGTCGATGCTGGTCACCGCCTTCATGCTGCTCATGTCGCTTCCGGTGCTTGCCGGCGCGATCACGATGCTGCTCACGGACCGCAATTTTGGCACGACCTTCTTTGTTCCGGATAGCGGCGGCGACCCGATACTCTACCAGCACCTGTTCTGGTTCTTCGGCCATCCCGAAGTCTACATCATGATTCTCCCTGGCTTCGGCATCATCAGCCACGTCATCTCGACCTTCGCCAAGAAACCGATCTTCGGTTACGTCGGCATGGCCTATGCGATGGTGGCAATCGGCGCGATCGGCTTTGTCGTCTGGGCACATCATATGTATACGACCGGCCTTTCAGTCGACACGCAGCGCTACTTCGCCTTCGCTTCGATGGTCATCGCCGTTCCGACCGGCGTGAAGGTGTTTTCATGGTTGGCGACCATGTGGGGGGGCTCGATAGAGTTCAAGACGCCGATGCTGTGGGCTCTCGGTTTCGTCCTGCTGTTCACCATTGGTGGCGTCACTGGCATAATGGTTGCGAACCCCGGTATCGACCGCGTGTATCACGACACTTACTTTGTCATCGCCCACTTCCACTATGTGTTGTCTTTGGGGGCGGTCTTCGCGATCTTCGCGGGCTTCTACTACTGGTTCCCGAAGATGACAGGCTACATGTACAGCGAAGTTTTGGGAAAGCTGCACTTCTGCCTGATGTTCGTCGGCGTTAATCTCGTCTTCTTCCCGCAGCATTTCCTCGGCATGGCCGGCATGCCCCGACGCTATGCCGACTACCCCGACGCTTTTGCCGGCTGGAATTTCGTGTCCTCGATCGGGTCCTACATTTCAACGGCCGGGCTTGTCGTCTTCTTCATCGCGGTGGCGGAAGCTTTCAGCCGCAGACGCCAGGCAGGAGCCAATCCATGGGGCGAAGGCGCGACCACGCTCGAGTGGCAACTTCCGTCGCCGCCGCCCTTCCATCAGTGGGAAAAGCTGCCGCGCATTCTCTGACTTCGCACCCTGTTCCAAATCGACACCTTCCGTCGCTTCGATACTTATCGGGAGAAGGTCATGAACGAGACAACAGATCCGAGCAACCACATCCTGATCGTGGCGATCATCGCGTTTTATTGGGCACTGCTGGGCAGTTGGAGCCAACTTCTGCCGCGCTCAGGTGAAGACAAGCCTAAGCGGGACGATGCGCTGACTGGCCAACGAACCGCGAGTACGGAACCCCGTTCCTCCGCGGACGCGCCCTCGGATTTGATCCGAAAGATCGACCCGGATTTCGACCTCGCCAAATTCCTGGCCGGCGCCAAGACCGCTTACGAAACTATCCTGAGAGCCTATGTGGACAGCGACTTCCAGACGTTGAAGCACCTCGTCGGGCCGGAAGTGCTTTATACCTTCGAGCAAGCGATTGCGGGACGCCGGGATTGCGGGGAGATGCTGCAACTCACATTCATCGGCACGAGCGAAGCAAAGGTGGTCGACGCTCTGGAAAAGGATGGTACCGCTGAAATTGTTGTTCGGTACGTTTCCGATTTGATCCAGGTTACACGGTTGGCAGATGATACGATCGTCGCCGGCGATCCCAAGCAGATCGTCGAGGTGACCGATACATGGACGTTCGCCTGCGAAACCCTGTCAACCAAGAGGAATTGGATGTTGATCGCCACGGAAGGCGAATAGCAAGCGCGTGTCATTCCGATGCCTGCCTGACCTCCTGGTCACCGTCGGTGGGGGTCGACCCCAGAGCGCTGGACTGCATGGGCAGATTTGTTCAATTTTGAGGATGCGCATTCGCTACTGGTGTTTCAACCAATTCGACATGACTCGGTTCAGTCGGTCATTTTCAAGCAGCGCAATGCGGCAACCCTCGAACGCCGGAAGGTCTGCCGCGCAGGTTCCAAAAACCTAATGACAAACGATCATTGAATGAGAAGTGCGCCGGTCGGCGTGATCACGAAGGTCCCACCCTAATCGAACATAATCCGAGCGGTACCCCTTTTGGCGATCAACATGCTTCGAGTTTCCTGGATCCGCTCAGCCTGTTGCTTGGTATAGGGGCCCATTGGCCGGGTTTTTTGATTGCCTCGACGGACCCGGCAGTACCAGTGGCCGCCGTCCGAGAAGATTTCAACCGAGGTCGGTATCGCATCGGACGCTTCCCTAGCCACCTCCTTGGCGAACTCGACGATCTTTGAATAATGCTGAGCGGGCGCAACCGTGCGCAAACCATTGGCATTGCCAAGTTCCTGTTGCGTTTTGGACATAGGTCGAACTCCTTTCGGTCATGCACCGCTCTGCCATGTTGGTTGTGCTCTCTCGGATCGGAGTGCCGGAGAGCGTTTGCTAGGTCGCTATTTGGCGCTCCATTTCCACCTCGGCTTCTAGGCTCTCGATGTCGCGGAAGATCGAAGCGACAGCTAGCGTGCGCCCTTCGCGTTTGAAGCGGATCAGGCAATCCTTGGCGGCAATGTCACCCTCGACTGCGATCTCGTCCCATCGCTCGGCATGGCCGACATAGTTGATGGGAACGTCGTAGTGCTGGCTCCAGAAGAACGGCACGGCAGCGAATTTCTCGCGATGGCCGAGCATGTTGAGTGCCGCAGTTCGCCCCTGTCTCTCTGCAACGACCCAATGCTCGACCCGAATGTTTTCACCAGTGTGGGGATCGGGCCACCGTGCAATGTCGCCGGCCGCAAATATGCCGGGCGTGCTCGTCTCCAGAAAGGCGTCCACCACGACACCGCGATCAAGGCTTAGCCCAGCCGTCTCGGCAAGCCCGGTCCGCGGCCGCACGCCGATGCCGGCCACAAGGAAGTCCGCCGCCAACGTGCCGCCACTTCTGAGCTTCACCCTGCTGCCGTTGATGCGGCTCGCTACGTCCTCAAGGTGGAAAACAACGCCGTTCTCCTCATGGAGGGCCCGGATGAAGTCGCCCATCTGTGAACCCAGGACACGCTCCATAGGCTTTTTATCTGGTGCCACGACGTGAACGTCGATGCCGCGCGCGCGCAGGGCCGCGGCAACTTCCAAGCCAATGAAACTGGCGCCAAGCACAATGGCGCGCTGCGCAGTCGTGGCTCGCTCGATGATCGCCTTGCAGTCTGCGAACGAGCGGAGGGTGTGAACGTGTGGGTGGTCGGCGCCGGGGATAGTAAGACAAACTGGTTCTGCCCCCGTGGCGAGCAGCAGCCTATCGTATGGGATCCTGCCTTCACCCGCGAGGACGACCTCCCGGGAATGCAGGTCGATATCAACGGCCTTCGTATCGAGACGCAGGCCGATGTTGTTTTTTGAATAGAACTTCTCCCCCCGGAGCGGCATCCAATCCTCCGGTGCCTTTCCGGCGAGGTAGTCCTTGGAGAGGTTGGGTCGGTCGACAGGCGGCGCTTGGTCATCGCTGATCATGACGATGCTGCCCAGATACTGCTCGCGCCGCAGTGTTTCGGCCGCGGCGAAACCAGCCGCCCCGCCGCCGACAATGACGATTTTCCCAGGAATCTGGCCAGAGCTTCCGTCGCGCGGCTTTGGTGCTGTCCGCTTGCGCTTCTCGCCCACGAATATCCGGCCGTCGCGCTGTTCCACCGACCAGCAAGCGAGTGGATTGAAGGCAGGGGCGTGCAAGGCCTCGCCTGTGCGCAAATCGAAGCATGCGTGATGCCAGGGACACCGGACAGTATCCTCCACCAGAAGACCTTCGACGAGCGGCCCGCTGTAATGTGTGCATGTCGCCGCGGTGGCGAAGACCTCTGTCCCTCGGCGCACCAACAGCACCTGTTCGTCGCCGCAATGGCCGACAAGCTTTCCGCCATCGGGAAGGTCTGACAACGCGATGCCCTGGACCAGATTCGGTCCCACTAGTACGGTATGGCCTTCAGCCATTTTCTTCTCCTGGCGATCCTGTTACAAAATCGCTCGTCCGGCGAGGCGGCAATCCCACAGCTTCGGGATATTTTCTGCCTGGCTAGTGCGCCTTCAGATTCTCAGCGCCGCTTGCAGCAAACATTCCGACCACGTCACGCGTTGGGCTGAGTTTCCTGCCATCTCCGGTATCCTGCAAACGAATTTAATCGGTGATTGAGTGCAATTTTTATGATGGCTTCCTTAGCGATTCCACTGCGGTGATTATAGGATCGCCTGCCCCGCCTTGCCCCAATCGGCGAGGAACGACTCGAGACCCCTGTCGGTGAGCGGGTGCTTGGCGAGGTTTCTGAGCACCGCCGGTGGCACCGTCGCGATATCGGCGCCTGCCATCGCCGCGTGCTTGACATGGAGTGGGGTGCGAATTGAGGAGGCGAGGATTTGCGTCGTGAAGGATTTGTCATTGTCGTAAATCGCCCGGATTTCGCGGATCACTTCCATGCCGTCCAGACCGAGATCGTCGAGCCTGCCGACAAACGGCGAAATGAAGGTCGCGCCTGCCTTGGCTGCGAGCAACGCCTGGTTGGCTGAAAAGCACAGCGTCACGTTGACCTTGTACCCGAGCTGACTGAGCGCCCTGCAAGCCCTGAACCCATCCCAGGACGACGGCACCTTGATCGCCACATTGGCGGCAATGCTGGCCAAACGCTCCCCCTCGGCGATCATGCCGTCGAAGTCGGGCGCGGTGACTTCCGCTGAAACCGGGCCTTCGATCGTCCCGCAAATCTCCTTGATCACATCGCTGATCGGCCGACCGGTCTTTGAGATGAGCGATGGGTTCGTGGTCACCCCGTCGACAAATCCAGCCGCAGCAAGCTCGCGAATTTCAGACACGTCGGCGGTATCAACAAAGAATTTCATGGTGTTTCTCCTCGACGTGAGCGTGTCCATCGATGCTTTGATGAGGCTTCTCCAGTTTGGTTCCATAAGGTGATTTCGGTCTCGCTGTCGTGATCGCACGCCCAATGCTTTTGAAGGTCAATGGCAGCGCCGCGCGGCGTCTCTATCGATGTCCCAGCAAAATCTCTCTCAGGACGACGGCATCATTGTGGGCCTCGTCGTGAGCCGAGTAGACGAGCGTGACGGCGCCCTGCCGTATCAGGTCGCGCAGCCGGTCGACCTCGTCGCGGTGCGCGTGGATTTCCGCCGCATATCGCCGACGGAACTCCTCCCAGCGGGCTGGATCGTGTCCGAACCATTTCCGAAGCTCGGTGCTTGGCGCGAGTTCTTTCATCCAATAGTCGATGGCGGCCTCGGTCTTCTTGACCCCGCGCGGCCAAAGCCGGTCAACCAGCAACCGCGTGCCATCGTCGGCAACAGGGCTCTCATATGCCCGCTTCAATTTCACTCTCTCGTTGAAGACTTTTCCGCTCATCCGTCCGTCTCCGCGTCGTTGACGGCATCGAGAAGCCCGGAGAACTCCTTTCGAAGGATTATCTCGTCGGCTTGATCGGATACGATGACGAAGATGTCGCCGCGATATCGCGCGATCCAGTGATGACCGGTTCCATGGCTGCGCAGGTAATCACCAATCTGATGAACCGTGGAATACCCCAGACCCTGATGCAGGAGGAACTTCATAAGGTAGCGCTTCGCAAGCCGGAACAGATCGTCCCCTGTTTCAGGGGGCGGCCTTCTGTCCTTGAGCGTTGAACTGTTTGAGATAGGTGATCACATCGGCGATCTCCTGGTCCTTGCTGAGGCCGGCGAATGTCATCTTTGTGCCTGGCACCAGCTTGCGCGGCGCGCGCAGGTAAGTCGTCAGCGTCGGTTCATCCCAGGTCAGCCCTGAATCCTTGTTCGCCGCGGAATAAATGTAATCGGGGTAGGTGCCTGCCGCACGGCCAACGACGCCATTTAATACAGGCCCTACTCCGTTCTTTGCATCAGGGCCGACCTGGTGGCAGGCCATGCACCTCTTGAAGACGACGGCGCCGGCCTCAGCATTGCCAGGAGATGCGTCCTGCGCATGGGCCGAACCGACTGCGGTGAGAACCGCGGTCGCCAATCCAAGCATGATCGATTTCATGTGTGCTGCTTTCAATGAGTTAATGGTTGGTTCCGGTCGAGCCGGCTCCCGGCAATATGAGGTTCGAAACACACCCAGCCTGCCGGACCCGAACCGCGGATCCGGCAGGCGTTGCCTCAGGAGGGAACCAATCGGCCTGGGCTCTTCAGATACTGGTTCTTGATCGCGTCCACTGCCCAGTAGGCAAGAGCACCTACCGGCCCGGTCGGATTCTTCCCTGCGTTTTGCGGAAACACGCAAGCGCCGGTGACGAATACGTTCGGGACATCCCAGACCTGAAGATACTTGTTCAGAACGCTGGTGCTCGGGTCTGCTCCGAAGACTGCCCCGCCTGTGTTGTGCGTGCTCTGATAAGGCACGATGGAATAGGGCACAGGCGGGATGCTCCGATCGACCTTGGTCGCACCCATTTCCTTGGCGATCTCCACGCAGATGTCGGCCTGACCGTTCATCTGCTTTACCTCGTTGTCCTGGAAGTCGAACGTCATCCTCATCAGCGGACGTCCAAAGACGTCAGTGTAGGTCGGATCAAGGCTCAAGTAGTTCTGTCGGTAGGCCATGACGGCCCCTTGATTGCCAACGCTCGCCGCGCGGTCATAATTGTCGACCACTGCCTGCTTCCAGTCGGAGCCCCAGCGCGGCGTGCCGTGCGGAGTTGGATGCGACTGGATAGGCCGGGCGCCCGAGTTGCTGCAGCTGATGCCGCCGCCGCCGATATAGCCTGCCTTCACGAAATCGTAGTTGTCGCCGTTGAAATCATCCATGCAGGTGCCGAGCGCACCGGCGCCCATGTAGCGGTTCAGGATGGTCTTCTTGTCGAAGAAGGCGGTGGCCCCGCCACCGCACTGATAGGCATAGTTGCGGCCGACCACGCCCTTCCCCGTTGCCGGATCGTAGGGCACGCCGATGCCGGACTGCAGCAACAGATTGACGTTGCCGAGCGCATAGGCCGACAGGATGATGAGGTCGGCAGGCTGTTCGAATTCACGCCCGCGTGCGTCGAGATAGGTGACGCTGACCGCCCGCTTGCGGGTCGAGTCGAGATTGACCTTCAGTACGATCGAGTTGGTGCGCAGCTCGAAATTCGGGTTCTTCAGCGCCAGCGGGATAACGGTGAAATGCGGGCTGGCCTTGGCATTCGCTTCGCAACCGAACCGCTCGCAGAATCCACAGTAGTGGCACTGGCCGAAGGCCACGCGTCGGGATTGACGTAATCCCGCGACGCGTTTGACGACGGATTTGGAAAAGGGTGGTAGCCCAGATTGCGGGCCGCCTTCTCGAACATCATCATGCTCTGCGCGGCAATCATCGGCGGATTAGGGTACTCTTCCTTTCGCGCTCCCTCGAAGATGTTGCCACCATCGATCTTCCGACCGTTGATATTGCCGGCCTTGCCGGAGGTGCCGCAGGTTTTTTCGAACTTGTCATAATAGGGTTCGAGATCGTCGTAGGTGATCGGCCAGTCCTGCAGGTGCATGTCCGAAGGGATGATCTTCTCGCCGTACTTGTCGGCGGTCCTGGTGCGCGCCTGATGATCCCATTCGAGCCAGCGCCATGTGACGCCGTTCCAGTGCACGCCGGCGCCGCCGACGCCCTGGCCGGGCAGGAAGGAGCCGAGTTGACGCATAGGCAGCGCCGTTTGCGATTCACCATTGCGGAATGTGATGGTCTCCCGTCGCACGTTCTGCATGAGATCGTAGCGAGCCGCGTAACGCAATTCGTCATGGATTTCTGGGTCGATGAAGTCCGGATTGGTGTCACGTGGGCCTCCCCGCTCAAGGGCGACGATCTTCAGCTTGGTGGATGCAAGCTCCTTGGCAATGATGCCGCCTGTCCACCCAAGACCGACAATCAGGACATCTACCGGGTTCAGTTTGGTGGTCATGTCAAAATCTCCTTCTTCCGCCGATCAAATGAGGTCCTGGATGCCCTTCGGTTCAGCCTTGTAAGGCTTGTTCCGGAAGGGCTCGATCTTGTCCGCGTACATGGCATCCGCGCCGGGAAAGCCGATCATCTTCCAGGCAGCCGCGTCCTTGTTTCCGCCATACATCGGGTCCGCGAAATAACCCTCGATCGTGAGCTGGAGCAAAAGCCCGAAGAAGGTTGCCGTCGGGACTGTCGGAAGCTCGATCTTGTTGCTCTCAAGGTCAGCCATGACCTCGGCACGATCTTTTGCCGACAAGCCCTCGAAGGTGCTCTTGTGGCTTTTCTGCACGTAGGCCCTGACATCCGCGATGCCGGCTCGGATCACTTCCGATGGCGTCATCGGCAATTGATAGCCCTGCTCGGGCGTACCCTCGCCAAACGGTCCTTCCAGATACTGACGGTCGCCCTTGCCGTATCCGCCGGCCATCTGCCGGTCGACGTAGGTCGCAACGCCGAGTTCCTTGGCACCAGGGCCTGTTGAATCGCTTGGAATGAGCGTATCGACCGCTGCCTCGATGAAGGCGGATTCGTCGACGTTGAAGAATTCATAGCCGGACCCTCGAGTATGAGGTTCGGCGACAGTCACGTGATGATGTTTCGTACTGGCGGTAGCGCGATGTTTTCGTCCGCCGATGCGGATCCGCCAAGCGGCAGTGTACCCGCTGCTGCCCCTGCTGCGCCGAACAGCTTCAGGAAGTCGCGACGCCCCACACCGCCATGGCTCTTTTCTCTCGTCGACATGATCTCTCCTTGTGACGCCGCAGGCAATACGATGGGTAGCGATGGAGAGAGCTTGCGCTCGCTCCAACCGCGCTGTGCAGCAACCAGCGCTAAGCTTGGTGGATTACCGGAGCCTAATGTTCGCACTTACTATGTGGCAAACGAAATTCATTGACATTTGAGCGCAATTTTTATGCTATATGCAGAATGGACATTGAGCTCGCCCGCACTTTCATCGAGATCGTTTCTACAGGGAGTTTCATTCGAGCTTCGGAACGCCTGAACGTCGCTCAGACGACCGTGAGCGCGCGAATCCGCAACCTTGAACAGCAATTGGGCCGTTCTCTTTTCGTTCGGCACAAGGGCGGAGCCTCGCTCACCCCGGCTGGCGAGCAGTTCCTGCGCCACGCCCCGATGTTCGTCCAGCTATGGCAGCGAACCCTTCATCAGGTTGCAGTGCCGCCGGGCCGCCGGGCCGTTCTGACGGTCGGAAGCGAAGTCAGCCTTGCGCAACCCCTTCTGCTCGATTGGGTCAGATGGATGCGCCATTCGCTTCCGGATATTGCGCTTAGAGTACACGTCGACGTGCCGCAGGATCTGATCAATCAGGTCGCGTCGGGACTGGTCGACTTGGCCATTATGTACGCGCCCCCGCACAGACCGGGTTTGAAGATCGATCTGCTTTTGGAAGAGAAACTCGTCCTGGTGACTACCAATTCCGAATCGCGTCTCCTGGATGAATCCGATTATGTCTATATGGACTGGGGGCCGGATTTTGGACTTCATCACGGGATGAATTTCCCGAGTGCTGCGCCGGATCTTTCTTTCGATCTCGGTCCGCTCGCGCTGAACTATGTTCTTGCGGCTGGCGGCTCCGGGTATTTCAGAATGAGTTCAGTGCAACCTCACATAGAAGCGGGCCGGCTTCATCTTGTGCCTGAAATGCCGCAGTTCTCTTACCCGGTTTACGCGGTCCAATCCGCGAGTGCGGACGAGAGCGTTGTGGGTCCTGCCCTGGCGGGATTGCATGCCGTTGCAGGTGGCGACGTCAAACTCTAGTCATTGCTTGGCGACGCTTTGACTTCCGGTTGGATTGACGGGAACAGCAGATCGACTGTCGTCCCAATCCCCGTCTCGCTCGCAATGCGAACATGGCCGCCAATCATCCGCATCACTGCGCGCACCTGCGACAGCCCGATGCCCGTGCCCTTATCGCCTTTGGTCGTGAAGAAGGGATCGAACGCCGTTCGCAAGACTTCCTCGGTCATACCGCACCCTTGGTCCTTGACGCGAACGCAGACATAGGTTCCCGGCCCCACGTGGTCAGGTATGGCGGTCTCCTGCACCAACCGCTCGGTGACAATCCTGATCTCGCCGCCTTTGGGCATGGCATCCCGTGCGTTGACAACGAGATTAAGCACCGCCGTGTCGAACAATGCAGGATCGATCAGGCAGTCCGGAATATCGGAACCAAGTTCAAGCCTGACGCGTATATCGGGACCGGCGCCATATCTCAGCAATGGCTCGAAGGACCTGAGGAATTCATTGAGGTCGCCGGCATGGGCATCGAGTTCCTGGTGCTTTGCAAAAGCGAGGAGCTGCGAGGTCAAATCGATCCCACGAGCGATTCCTTCCCGCGCCATCGCAATGCAGGTCAGCACATGGTTTGGCTCGTCAGCCCTTGCTTCGGCAAGCCTCAGGCCGGATTCGATGACCGCCAGCAGGTTTCTGAAGTCATGGACAATGCCGCCCGTCATTTCGCCCAATGCAGCAAGCCGATGTGTCGCCTGCCCGCGTCGTTCGATTGCGGTCCGGGCATCGAGAGAAGCGGGCGGCAACCGAGAGCGCCCGTCCCGCCCTGTCTGAGATTGTGGCTGATTTCCGCATGGATGCACGTCGCCCGTCATGAAAACGTCCCCATCGGTCACTGACGACAGCCAGGGAACTCGTGGCCCGGTCTGATCGCGGTATCCAATCCTCGTTGTTCAGCCAGGCGCCTTCGCGGACATGACCTAATCGCGCTGGACGACCCCGCGAATCATGATGTTTTCGACTTTCGGAAATGCTTTGAGGGCCTTCTCCGGCAAATCGCCATTCGCACCAACCAGCTCGGTCCAGCCATGCGCTTCGGGCGCGCCGACGATGATACGGCCGACCATGCCGGCGTGCTCATGCGGGACGCAGTAGTAGTCATAGACCCCCTGCTCAGTGAAGGCAGCCGAAAAACTCTCGTTGGGCAGGAGGTAGCCAGAATCCCACGGTTTTGCGGCCCCGGGCATGCGGCGCGGTCTCTCGAAGTTCGTCGGACTGTATGCAGTCGTAGTGTGCGAATTGCCCGAATTGAGATTGGTCCAGCGGACCGTCTGTCCTGGTTTGATCAGAATGCCGATCGGGTCGAACCAGACCTGTGAGCCGTCGTCGCGCCCTCGCATCGCGATTTCCACCACCTCCTCGGCCCATGCGGCCGGAGAAGAGCGAGAAAGGGCGGCGGCAAGCGCGCCGCCCCCGCCCAGTATCTGACGACGCGTGAGCATCATTTGGCGACACGGGCTTCGTCGGTGGCCGAGACGTGCCACAACACGACGTGGACATGCGGTTCGGGAACACCCGGATGCCCGGCATTGTAGTAGACGTCGACATGGTCGACATTGCCGCCCGGCGCCGCGAGGTCGTCAAAACGCTTGTCCGGATTGAGATCCTTGATCGGCAGCATGTAGATGGTGCTGACAAGCTTGCCGTCGTGATCATAGGCAAGGAATGGACCCGCCGGCAATGTCGCCGGATCGACGAAGAGCTGGCCCATGCCGGGGAGGAAGTCTGGCAATTTCACAAGCTTGCTGACCTGTTGGTAAGGAGCAGCCGGCGGAGATTTGGCGACATCGCTCGCCGCGATAGCGCAAAGCGAGCTGGCCATTGTCACGACAACTGCGAAGGCAAGCGTTTTCATCACGGTAACTCCTTGTTTTGGTAGAAGCCGCGCAACAGCCAAAAGATGGAAGACCTAATATCCGATCTTCATCGCTGACACGGCCTATTCGTGCCCGCCAAGCAAGGAGGAGACGGCCACGTCCGTCAAACGAAATTAAGTGGCATTTCAGTGCATTGTTTTTGCGTTTATTTGGTATCTCCTGTTTGCATCCATGAATTCTCTTCAGTCACTCGATGGCAAAGATCCCAGAATGCGCATTACCAAGACCCCTTAGACCATTCGCGATAGCTCGCGAACCAAGACGGCACGTGTCAAATCGTCGAAGGGGTTGTACCCACAGAACCGAATAACTCTGAAGCGACGGCCACTATTGGCGTCGCTTGATTCCAAAAAGGCCTTCACTACATTTCAGTTGCTATGCATATTTTCACGCAAAATTTCCGAAGAGATCCGTGGCGCCTCAACGCAGGCTCCTCTAGCCCGGACGCGAAAGACGTTGGGCTTCGCGTCCGGGAAAGCCGGGATTCCAATTCAGTCCAAAGTGAACGTTTCCCTACGCTGGCGATGTGACTGACCGTTGTCCGCGATTGCGTTTGGATCAGTCTTACAGGCAACTGTGATGATCCCCTACTTGTTAGAAGAAGATGTCGCGCTTGACCTCGCGACAAAGGGCAAGCATTCCGCATTGTCGAAAATAGCCGTCAGGATAGCGCGGAGAGCCGGACTCGACGAGCAGATGGTTCTCCATAGCCTTTGGCGCAGCGAGTGTCACGGCTCGACAGGTCTCGGCCGCGGCGTTGCGACCCCGCACGCCTTGTTCGACACGATCTCTTCTCCCGTGGCATCTTTTGCTCGACTGCATCGGCCTATCGATTTCGGCGGGCCGGACGACGATCCGGTCGATATCGTTTATACCCTGCTCTGGCCTCGGTCCGCCGTCTCCGCCTTCCTTCCCGCTCTTTCGCAGGTGTGCCGGGTGCTTCGGATGCCTCGGACTCGAGAGGGACTGCAACAGGCACAGTCAGCCGGTGAGGTGATGGCGATACTCGATGCTGATCCGCGCTCGGTCATTTCCGCCAATTGGCACACGTGCGCAGCCGGCTTCATGCCTGGCCAGTTGCGCGACGCCTCATTAGTAGCGGACGTACGCCTTTGAGGAACTCCGACGCCTCGGCCTTCAGCAGGGTGCAGTTCGACAGAAAGCTTGCCAGTCCATCGAACCCCGACTTCATGATCATATTCCTAAAACATACATTGACAATGTATGTTTTAGTTGAGATGCTTACCTCGATGCCAAGCCAAGGCACAATCAGAATGCAAGCCATTGATAGATCCTGATCCCCAAACCATGGCTGCAAGGACTGCGCACTTCGGTGCTGCCGACGAGCCGGCGGCCTGGATTGAGCCTGGCGGCGATTCCAAAAGCCGCATTGGCCTGGCGGAAATGAGGGCGAGCACATGAGCGGGAATAGCCGGAGCAAGAGAACGATCATCGTCGACGGCCTCCCGTTGCCGGATGTGCTCGACGAGACCATGATCCGCGGCGTGGTTGACGGCTTCTATGAAGAAATTCGCCGTGATGAGCTTCTTGGTCCCATCTTCCGCCAGCAGATACAATCCGACGAGTGGCCGCGTCATCTGGCGAAGATGTGTGACTTCTGGTCCGCGACACTGCTGCGAACATCCCGATATGAAGGTCGGCCCCTGCCCCCACATCTCGCGATAGGCAGCCTTGGCGAGGTGCATTTCCGGCGTTGGTTGACGTTATTTCGCGTAACAGTGCGCCGTATCTGCCCGCCTGAAGTCGCGGCGCTGTTCATGGATCGCGCGCTGCGCATCGCTCACAGCTTTCGTCTTGCGGTCGCCTTCAGCCGCGGCGAGACCACGATTGGCATCGAACCGATTGCCGAGAAAGACCTGTGATGCCGAATTGGTTTGTGAGTGGTTGCCATTGCAGCACGCCAACCCAAGAGAGGAAGCGCCGGTGAGGCTGACCAACTTCTCGGACTATGCCTTGAGAATGCTGATGTACGCGGCCTCCGCCGGTGATCACCTGATCACGATCGAGGAAACTGCCCGGATCTTCGAGGTATCGAAAACGCACCTCAACAAAGTCGCCAATACCCTGACGCGCGGCGGATACCTGAAGGCGGTCCGCGGCCGTTCCGGCGGCCTCGTTCTGGGACTCCGGCCCGAGATGATCCGGATCGGCGATGTCATACGGCTGACTGAGCCGGATTTTGCGGTTGTGGAGTGCTTTGCTACCGGAAACCAATGTGTGCTCACCGGATCCTGCAAGCTTTCAAGCATGTTTGGCGAAGCGATAGCCTCCTTCCAGAACGTTCTTGACCGCTACACGCTGGCCGACGTCGCACTGATGCCTCAGGATTTCCTTGGCCGGCCCGCGTCACCCCAAGCTTTCGGCGTGACGCAAAGCGGCGGGTAAGGTCGAAGTCTCTTACGGTCGGGGACAAAGTGTTTCCATCTCGTCGCCCGATCAATTTGAGGACTGAGCAGAGGGTCGTCGCGGGCCCCGACGGAGGCCTTTCCCTTTACCGGACAGATGCTGATCTTTGTCACACAAGGAGACGAGCTATGGCTGAACCAAATAAGAGCGACAAGCCGACAACAAAGCAGTTTGAGTCTGGTATCGACTCGGACAACAGTCTGTTGCCGATGCTGATCGGCGGCCTTGTTCTGATCGTCATCGGCGCGATTATTGTCATGATGTTCGTCTAGTTCCGGAATGGCATAGTCGCCGCCGCGCATTGCCGGCAAGCCCGATGCTCGAGGGGCTTACAGGACCGGTTTTCTTGGGCTGATTTGACAAGAGAAATTCCCAAAGCGTCTGTCTACTTAACGCGGCGGCCGCCTCGATCGCCACCGCAGACTCTTATTTGCGTCGAATACCCTACGAGATTGTTGCCTCCCGACTAGGTGGGCCGCGCCTCCTCCTGTGGATGACCAATGTCGGCGTCAAGTGCAAGTCGCTTGATGCGTCAGTCAGCCTCGGTTCAAACCGCCTTCCTCTATGTGCTTTTCCGACTGAAAGTCAGTAGGTGCTGGATTTGATGATCTGCGCCAGGCTGCGATACGTTTTCTCCAGCATGTCAAAACCGCCTTCGGCAAGCGTGATCGGCGCAGCGTTGTCGGCTATCGCCGCGAGCAGCAGAGCCGCATCACTAGGGACAATATTTGGAGCTAGCTCGCCACGTCGGCCTGCAGCCGATAGGGCATCCGTAAACAGCATGGAAAGCTCCGCGCCGAAATGGTCGAGCATCTTCTGGCCATCGGCGCCAAGAAGTTCGGCGTCCTGCCTGAGCCTTGTGATCAGGCTCCAATTTCGTCCCTTCGTGTCGGGTGGATTGAAATGCAAGAAGCGGCCGCGGCTGTAGGCGATCATGGCCTCTACCTGATCGGAGAGCTTCGCACCCTCATCCGACCACACGGCGCGCAAGGCACTCAGCGTCGCCTCCATGTAGTCGCCAAGCACCTCGTCGACGAGCGCCTGCTTGTTGCCGAAATGATAGTGAATATTGGCGCGCGTCGTACCGAGCGCCGCCGAAATATCCCCGAAGCTGGTGCCGCGATAGCCATGGCGCACCAGAAGCTCCAGCGCCGTATCCTTGATCGCCTGTCTGGTGTCGGTCTCGTCCATGCTTCCATCATAGCCAAATGCGTTGGCCTTGGACGCCGAAGCTTTGCGGCATCCCCAGCATTTGACGGAATACTGACTTGCAGGTAAGTAAGTTGGAATCGGTGGGGGAGGATACGTGGTGCGGATGCAGACATTCAGCGATATCGAAGGATCGGCGCCGCAGGCCGTCCGCGCGGGCGACATCGTCTTCATCGGCGGGCTGATGGCGACGGACGCCAACGGCAATATCGTCGCAAGCGACATAATCGGTCAGGCGCGCGCCATCTTCGACCGGCTGGCGGCCCTCCTCGCCCAGGCCGGCGCGGGCATGGCCGATGTGGTCAAGCACAACATCTATTTCAGTTGCGAGGCCGATGCCGTCGGCGCCTTCCTCGACGAACTCGATGCCGTGCGCGCCGGCTGTTTCGCGGCCCCCGGCCCGACCACAACGGAAATCCGCTGCGGCCTCGACCGCGAGGGCGCGCTGCTGATGGTCGACGCTTGGGTGGTCATCGGCGGCAAGCGCGAACTGCTCGACCCGCCCGGTCATTGGCGCTGGCGCAAGCAGCTGCCCTTCGTCCATGGCTGGAAGGTCGGCGACATGCTGTTTGTCGGAGGCCAGCGCTCGCTCGATGCCGAAGGCGATGTGCTCGGGCTTGGCGATATCGAGGTGCAGACCGACGAGGCCTTCCGCAACCTCGACACGATGCTGCGGTCGGGCGGCGGCGACCGCCACAGCCTGATGCGCCAGAACACCTATTTCCGCTTTTTCGGCGAGGGCCGCGAGGTCACCGACTTCTGGGAGAAGATGACCAATGTGCGACGCCGCTACATGTCGGCGCCTTCGGCGGCCGGTGCCGGACTGCGCATCCAGGGCATGGGCAATGCCGACGAACTGATCCAGGTCGAGGGCATCGGCATGCTCGGCGACGACAAGCAGCGCCTGCAGCCGGCCAACCATTGGGACTGGAGCATTCCCAACACCCAGTTCACGCAAGGTTGGAAGGTCGGCGGGCTCGCCTTCATCGGCGGCCAGATCTCGGCCGACAACAAGGCACAGGCCGTCGGCGACGACATGGAAACGCAGACCCGCAACGTCTTCGAGTTCATCCGCCGCACGCTGGCCGAAGGCGGGCTCGACGAAAGCGATGTCGCCAAGCTCTACATCTACTATCACGTCGAAGGCAGCTGGGCCGGGATCGAGGCGACGCGCGCGGTGATTGCCCGCGTCCAGCGCGAATTCTACGCCGAGCCTGGTCCGGCGGTGACCGCGATCCGCGTCGCCGGCTTTGCCTTCGAGAACCTGCTGATCGAGATCGAGGCAATGGCGGTGACGCAAGACTGATGTCGAAACATGATTTCACCGCCGCCGAGTTCGCTGATCGGCTGACGCGTGTCCGCGCCGCCATGGCCGCACGCGACCTCGACTGGCTGGTTGCCGTCCACCCCGCCTCAATCCATTGGCTGACCGGCAGCGATGCCAAAAGCTACCAGGAATTCCAATGCCTGCTGGTCGGCGCGCGTGACGAGCCGCTGGTCGTGCTGACACGCCAGGGCGAGGTGCATGAATTCGAGACGGACGCCCTTGCCGGCGAGGTACAAGGCTATGGCGGCGGCGAGAACGAGGATCCGGTCGCAGTCTTCGCCGGCATGGCGCGGCGCCACGGCGTGCTCGGCAGGCGCGTCGGCCTCGAAGTGCCGGCCTACTATCTCCACCCGCATCACTATCTCGGCCTTCGCGCCGTCATCGGCGATGCCCTGGTCACCGAGGCGACCGAGCTGATCGCCGGCCTGAAGCTGGTGAAGTCGCCGGCCGAGATCGGATTTATGAGGCGCGCGGCGGCCCTTGCCGACCTCGGAATGCAGCGTTTCGCCTGCCAACTCGCGGTGGGCGTATCGGAACTGGCGCTGGCCGGCGGCATCCACGAGACCTTGCTGCGCAATGGCAGCGGCATCGCCGCTAGCCCGATCAACCTCGTCTCCGGCCCGCGCTCCGCCTACAGCCACGGCGCGCCGACCGCGCGCCGGCTTGAACATGGCGATTTCGGTAACATCGAATTCGGCACCACCTTCAACCGCTACACCGCCACTATCGGCCGCAATTTCGCGCTGGGCACGCCGACGCCGCGCATGGCCGAATTGCACGACGTCGTCCTGCGCGCCGGCGATGCCATGATCGCGGCGATTCGCGATGGCGTGCCGGCAACCGTGCCGCACCAGGCGGCCCGCGCCGTGATCGGTGAGGCCGGGCTCGAAGCCTGCCGTGTCCACACATCAGGCTATGCGCTGGGGCCGGGCTTTCCGCCGAGCTGGGCCGAGCCGCTGCACATGATCGGCGACAGCCCGCACATGCTGAAGGCTGGCATGGTGGTCACCATCGAGCCGCCGGTCTATATCGGCGCCGAAGGCCTTGGAGCGCGCATCATCGACAATGTGCTTGTCACCACGACCGGTGCGGAGGTGCTGTCCCGCACGCCGCGCGACATCATCGTCGCGGGCTGAGCGTCCCTACCCTCCAAGCTCATGCGCGATCTCGGCGCAAGCGAGCTTCAGCCGCGCCAGCATGGCCTCGAAATTGGGCGCGGCGCTGCGTCGGCTGACCGCCGCAACCGTTACGCAGGCCACGGCGCGCCGGTCGCCGGCGATTATCGGACAGACGACGTCGGTCACGCCGATGATGTCGCGGCTTTCATGGATGATGGCGCCGCGCTCGCGCACCGCGTCGAGTTCGGCGGCGAGCGTCGTCGGGTCCGGCGGCTCGCGCATCAGCATCAGGCATTCGGCGATCATCCGGTCACGCACCGGTTTGGGCTGGAACGCCATCAGCACCAGCCCGGAATGGGCGTCCGCCAGCGGCCGGCGATAGCCGAGCTTGAGCGAGAAGTTCATGTCCGCCCCGCCCGATGCTGCCGCGATGATGACGGTTTCGCCGCGATGCGCGACAACCAGATGCGCCGCCTGGTGCACTTCCTCGGCGAAGCGCTCGACGATGGGGGCCGCCGTGCTCACCAGGTCACGGGCGCGCGCCGTCTGCATGCCCAGCCCGAACAGCTTGTTCGACAGCATCAGCCCCTCGCCGCCTTCGTCGCGCTGGATGTAGCCGCGCGCAAACAGCACATGGACCATGCGGAAGATCTCGTTCTTCGATCGCCCCAGTTCCTCGGCGATCTGGCGCGTGCCCAAGGGCTGGCCGGCGTTGGCCAGCAATTCGAGGATATCCAGTCCCTTTTCGAGGGCCGGCGCGCTGTAATTGAGCTTGTCGTCCGTCATTTGTATCGCTTCATAGATGACGCTTGACGTCACATATGAAGCGACGATAGCGTGGTGTCCAGGCAAATCCGAGCGGAAAATAGCGATCTGCCTAGCGTTGCATAGGGGACGCTCTGCATCCATGAGCTATAATTTCAAGTTTGATGTCCTGCTGCGCTATATCCCCGAGATCGTGCAAGGCGTGCTGCTGACCTTGCAGTTCTCGGTCGTCACCATGCTCTGCGGACTTGCCATCGGCTTGATCGTCGCCATGGCCTCGATAAGCCCGCTGACGCCACTGCGCGCCTGCGCCCGCGTCTATGTCGAGGCGCTGCGCAACACGCCGCTGCTGGTGCAGCTGTTCATCGTCTTCTTCGGCCTGCCTTCTATCGGCATCAAGCTTGGCGCCAACACCGCCGCGCTGATCGCGCTGTCGATCAACATGGGCGCCTATGGTGCGGAAATCCTGCGCGCCGGTTTCCAGTCCGTGCGCCAGAGCCAGATCGAGGCCGGCCGATCGCTCGGCCTCACCGCCGGCCAGACCTTTCGCCATGTCGTGCTGTTCCAGGCAATGAAGGCCATTTACCCGGCGCTTTCCAGCCAGTTCGTGCTGATCATGCTGACCACCAGCGTCGTCTCCTCGATCGGCGCCACCGAACTGTTCCACCAGGCCGCCTTCATCGATTCACGCACCTACCGCTCCTTCGAGACCTACACGCTGATCACCGTTTCCTATCTCGTGCTCACACTGGGCTTCCGCGCTTTCTTCGCCGGCGTCTACTGGGCGGTCTTCGTCAAGAGGCCGCGCCGATGATCCGCGAATTTGGCGGCACCGATATCGTCTACCTGATCGAGGCCGCGCGCTGGACGCTGCTGCTGGCGTTCACCGCCACGGTGGGCGGCGGCCTTCTGGGCATCGTCGTCGCCGTGCTGCGCGTCATCCCGTTCGGGCCGCTCAACTGGCTGGCCATCGCCTGGATCAACCTGATCCAGGGCACGCCGCTGCTCGGCCAGCTCTTCGTCTTCTTCTTCGGCCTGCCGCTGGTCGGCCTCTCGGTCGACGCCTGGACGGCGGCGGCCTTGTCGCTGTCGATCTATGCATCGGCCTTCTTCGGAGAGATCTGGCGCGGCAGCCTGCAATCGGTGTCGCAGCGCCAATGGGAGGCGGGCGCGGCGCTCGGCCTCACCTACGCGCAGCGGCTTGGCCACGTCGTGCTGCCGCAGGCGATCCGCATCTCCGTCGCGCCGACCGTCGGCTTCCTCGTCCAGCTGGTGAAGAACACCTCGCTCACCGCGCTGATCGGCTTCGTCGAGCTGACCCGCGCCAGCCAGATCATCAGCGGTGCGACCTTTGCTCCGCTGCCGGTTTATCTCACCGCCGCCGCCATCTATTTCGTCATCTGCTTTTCCCTCTCCCAGCTCGCCCGCATGCTGGAAAGGAGACTTCATGTCGCTCGTTGAAATCGCCGATATCCGCAAGCGCTTCGGCGCGGTCGAGGTGCTGAAGGGCATCTCGCTCAACGTGGAAAAAGGCGAGATCGTCGCCGTCATCGGCCGCTCGGGCTCGGGCAAGTCGACCATGCTTCGCTGCATCAACGGACTGGAGAAGGTGCAGGCCGGCCGCATCGTCGTCGACGGCATCGACGTCACCGCGCCCAAGGCCGACCTCAACCTGCTGCGCCAGCGCGCCGGCATGGTGTTCCAGAGCTACAATCTGTTCCCGCATCTCAATGTCGAGCGCAATGTCATGCTGGCGCTGAAGCTGGTGCGCAAGCTCGACAGGCCGGCCGCCCGCGAGGTCGCCCACGCCGTGGTGGCCAAGGTCGGCCTCGCAGACAAGCTGCTTGCCTATCCCGACGAATTGTCGGGCGGCCAGCAGCAGCGCGTCGCCATCGCCCGCTCTCTGGCCATGCAGCCGACGTTGATGCTGTTTGACGAGATCACCTCTGCGCTCGACCCCGAACTGGTCGGCGAAGTGCTGCGCGTACTCGAAAGCGTCGCCAGCGAAGGCATGACCATGATGCTCGTCACCCATGAGATGAACTTTGCCAAGAACGTCGCCGACCGCGTGATCTTCATGCACGAGGGCCGCATCCACGAGGATGGGCCAGCGCGTGAGACCTTGCTCGAGCCTCGTACGGCCGAACTCAGGAGCTTCCTGAGCGCCGTCCTTCACTAGGAAAAGAAAGCCCAACCAGAAAAAGGGGAAGTTCCATGTTCAAGCATCTTACCAGGATCGTCACAGCCGTGCTCCTGGCCGGCGCGGTCTCGGCAATGCCGGCCAGCGCGGCCGACCTGCAGAAGATCCTTTCCGCCGGCACGGTGCGCATCGGCGTGCCCATCGACGTGCCGCCCTTCGGTTCGGTCGACGCCAAGAACGAGCCGGTCGGCCTCGATGTCGACATGGCCAAGAAGATCGCCGAGGCGCTGGGCGTCAAGCTCGAAATGCAGCAGATCACCGGCGCGAACCGCGTACCCTATCTCGTCACCGACCGCCTCGACATCGTCATCGCCGCCATGGGCGCGACGCCGGAACGCGCGCTGCAGATTGCCTTCACCTCGCCCTACTCAGCCCTTTCGATCGGTGTCTTCGGCCCCGACAGCATCGCGGTGAAGAGCCCCGCCGACCTCAAGGACGAGACCGTCGCCGTTGCGCGCGGCACGACGCAGGACCTCGAACTGACCAAGGCCGCGCCCAACGCCAAGATCGTGCGCTTCGACGACGACGCCACCGCCGCCGCCGCCTTCACCTCTGGCCAGGCGCAATTGCTGGCCACCGCCGATGTCGTCGCCAAGGACCTGATGGACAAGGACCCCAAGGTGCAGCTGAAGCCAAAATTCATCCTTCAGTTCTCGCCATGCTACATCGGCATCCAGCAGGGTAGTCCCGAACTGCTGCGCTGGCTCGACACCTACATCCATCTCGGCATGCTTGACGGCTCGCTCTCGGCGCTGTCGCAGAAGTGGATCGGCACCACCCTGCCGACCCTGCCCCCGATCTGACCTTTCGGCGGCGGGGGTTTTCCGCCCCCGCCGCCCTTTCTCGGCCCGCTTCCATCCCCACAAGAGTTCCAAAGAGAAACATGGCTCGCATGTCCACCGCCCGCACCACCATCGACTTCGACCGCGCCGGCAAGCAGGTCGGCTTCGTTGACATCCCGCATTCGCCACATGAAGACGCCTGGGGCGCGACGCGCATCCCGATTGCCGTGATCAGCAATGGCAGCGGCCCGACTGCGATCCTGCAGGCCGGCAACCATGGCGACGAATATGAGGGGCCGATCACGCTCGGCGAAATGATCCGCGATCTCGACCCGGGCATGGTCAGCGGCCGCATCATCTTCCTGCCGGCGATCAACCTGCCCGCCGTTCTGGCCGGCCGCCGCACCTCGCCGGTTGACGGGCTGAACCTCAACCGCACCTTTCCGGGCGACCCCACCGGCACGATCACCCAGCAGATCTCGGCCTATGTCAGCGACATCGTCATGCCGCTCGGCCACGCCTATGTCGATCTTCATTCAGGCGGCTCCTCGCTCAACATCCTGCCCAGCGCCATCATCGAGCCGGCGCCGGATGCCGCCCACCGCAAGCGCAACATGGAGGCAGTACTGGCCTTCGACGCGCCGCTGACCGTCGTCATCGACAATCTCGGCGAACCGCGCACCTCGACAGCCACATCGGTGCGCGCCGGGCTGACCACGGTCGGCACCGAGATGGCCGGCGCCGGCACGGTGTCGCTCGATGCGCTCGGCATCTGCCGCAAGGGTGTGCGCAATGTGCTCAGCCATCTCGGTGTGCTGCCGCCGACCGGCAAGCCGCGGGCCGCGCGACCTGAAAAGATCCTGCGCATTCCCGGCCATGACGGCTATGTGCTGGCAACGAGTGACGGTGTGTTCGAACCGTTCCATGCTCTGGGCGCCGTGGTCCATGCTGGCGAGGACGCCGGCCGCATCCACAATCTGGCCGATCCCGGCCGTGCGCCCGAGACCGTGCGCTACCTCTCGGACGGCATCGTCTATGGCCGCCGCCAGCCCGGCCGTGTCGTCGTCGGCAATTGCTGCGTCACTGTCGCCACGCGCTACGAAGGAGAGCTAGCGTGATTGCGCTGGAAGACATCCGCGCCGCCGCCGCGCGCATTGAGGGCAACATAAGACGCACGCCGATGATCGCCGGTTCCAATTTCAAGACACCCCTGGCCGGCGATGTCGAACTGATGCTGAAATTGGAACTGCTGCAGGTCACCGGGTCGTTCAAGGCGCGCGGCGCCACCAACAAGCTGCTGTCGCTGGACCGTGCGATGCTGACGCATGGCATCGTCACCGCGTCGGGCGGGAACCACGGCATTGCCACCGCGCGCGCCGGTCTCATGGCCGGCGTGCAGACCACCATCTTCTTGCCCACCAATGCCTCGCCGGCCAAGATCGAGAAGCTGCAAGCCTGGGGTGCGGCCACACACATCGTCGGCTCTGCCTGGCATGAATCGAACGAGGCGGCTCAGGCCTTCGTTCGTGAGACTGGTGCGGTCTACTTCCACCCGTTCGCCGACCCGGCGGTGGTGGCCGGGCAAGGCACCGTCGGTCTCGAAATCCTCCACCAGATGCCGGACGTGACGACGGTGCTGGTCGCCATGGGTGGCGGCGGGCTGATCAGCGGCGTGGCGACGGCGATCAAGGCGCTGGCGCCGCATATCCGCGTCGTCGGCGTGGAGGCGGCGGGCTCACCAGTGCTGCTGCGCGCGCTCGAAGCAGGACGCAACGTCGCGCTGGACAAGGTGACGACCTCGGTGGCGACCATGGCGTGTGCTAAGACCGACGACCGCATCTTCGACATTGTCAGTGACAAAGTCGACGAGATCGTGCTGGTCGATGACGACGAGATGCTGCGCGCCGCGAAGGGCCTTTGGTTCGAGATGGGCCTCGCCGCCGACCTCAGTGGCGCGGCCGCGATAGCCGCAATCGCAGAAGGCCGAGTACGGCTGAACGCGAGCGAGCGGATCTGCGCCATCGTTTGCGGTGCGGGGCCGGATGCGATCCGGGGATAAGCTGACTGGTGTCAGAAAAGCGGACAAAAGCTGTGCCTGCATCGCACGACATCCCATTTGGGCACGCTGCTCGGGAGAGCACCGGAGGTTCGTTCAGTTACGGCCGCGCACCCTTCATCGAGATTGCCGTGCCTCGAGCTATGCCACTCTAACCCATCAGACGATGGCGGAAGGTTTGTAGTGGCATGTTCGATCCGCTCTCCCGCGTTACGGCCGATTTGTTATGCCGCAGGCTTATCCCTGCCCATGGACGTGAACAGGCGCGTCGCGGATACCGCGTTGAACAGCGCCCGAATGCCCGCCGCTCACCGCCGCGCTGATCAGCGTGAAATCGCTTTCTGCTTCGACCTTCTCACCCAGCCCGTTCGTCGTCTCGGGGTGGAGCGTGCGCATGATGATCGTCTTGCCCTTGGCATGCGCCGCGAGCCGGCCCTTTTGACCAAGGATGACCTCGACGTTCTGTGCATAGTCGCGCACCGTCGAGGTGATCTCATCGTCTGACTGTTCGGCGACCTCCTTGAGCGTATCGACCATGGTGATGCCGGCGCCGCCCGCCTTCTCGTAAATGCCTTTGAAGGCGTCTTAGCCGATCACCTCGAACCGGCCTTTTGAGGTTGACGGCCATAGGGAAGCCCATCGTTCCGAGGCCAATAGATCCGATCTTCTTGCTCATGATCCTGTTCCTTCAGCAGATTGTGCGCGTTCCAGGTCAGCCCTTGACCCAATTCCGGTCTTCCACGGGATGGTTGCGCAGGTTGAAGTCTGGCTGAACCCAGATAGTATTCTGTAGAAACCGAGAACGATCATGGCATCGGCCAGCGCTTGCACAGCGAAGTGCTCAAGTGTGTGCTTGAACAGCACCGGAGCGAAAGGATCGCCTTGCCGAATCGCAGGAAGACCCGCTCACGTTCATCGAACACGTCGGCGTCCTCTAGACGGATTCGGGACCATTGAGTTAACGCGCGGCCGTGGGCATACGCACCAGACCGAGCGCAATAGCCTTGACCCGGATCCTGCCGCGGCGAATACCGCACGCGTTGAGGCGGAGAAGACAACGGTGTCAACTCTCGTGCGCTACTTGTGCTTCGGGCAGTCATTGCCAGGAATCCTGGGTTCGGTTCCTTCAGCATATGCAGCGTTTGGCGCGGCGGCTTAACGCTCGGCCGCGAATTCCCACATGGTACCAATACCATGGTCCGCTCGCCGCTTGGACAAAGCAAGAGAGACATCGACCACAGATGGAAAGGCAAGGGATAACGCGCCCCTTGTAGCGGCCTCTACGCATCTTTCGGCAGCACTGAACGAACCCTCGCGATGAAGGTGTGGAAATCCTGCATGAAGGTGCGCAGGAAATCGGCGGTGCCGTCATTGGTGACCTCGCCGTCATCGGTGATCAGCCCCGGTGTGAACTGGATATAGGCTTCCGGGGCGTTCATCTGGGGCGAGTTGCAGAAGCCGAGCACGCTGCGCAGATTCTGCTGGGCGACGGCGGTGCCGATTGCGCCTGGCGACGTGCCGATCACTGCGGACGGTTTGCGGGCAAACGAGTTGGTGCCGTAGGGTCGGCTCGCCCAGTCTATCGCATTCTTCAACCCGCCCGGGATCGAACGATTGTATTCCGGCGTGACGAACAGCACAGCATTGACGGCTGCGATGGCCGCCTTGAACGCCTTGCCGGCGGGGGGATAGTCGGCATCATAGTCGTAGCTATAGAGCGGCAGGTCCTTGAAGGCGATCTCCGACATTTCGAGTTCGGGCGGCGCCAACCGCACCAGTGCTTTGGCGAGTTTGCGATTGATCGAGCCTTTGGCGAGGCTGCCGATGAGATAGCCCACTTTGTGCGTAGTCATAAGGGTCTCCTGCTTCGTCGAGCCGTGTCTGATCGAAAACCAACCCCGCATCCCAGAAAATCATTGTTTGCCTGTTGAATCCGATTGTCACCCTGATTGTGCGGCAGCTACGTTGGCGCGAGACAAGGTCACGATCAGTTGATTGCGAAGATCCACCTTGCCGCCGCTGTGGATGGTCATGATCATGATCGCCGACTTGCCCGGACCGTTCCAGAGCGGGAGGCATCGAGGACGAACAGGAGTCCGTCATGACAAAGCATGTCCACACCAAAAGCGCTTCCGCCATGTTGAAGGACATGACCAAGCTGCTGCCCGAGCTTGAGGCGCTCTACAAGGATGTCCACGCACATCCCGAGCTCTCGATGCAGGAGACGCGCACAGCGGGCATTGCCGCCGACAGGCTCAAGAAAGCCGGTTTCGACGTGACGACCGGGGTGGGCAAAACGGGTGTGGTTGGCTTACTCCGCAACGGAGAAGGCCCGACGGTGATGCTGCGCGCCGACATGGATGCGCTCCCGATCGCAGAGAACACTGGGCTTGCCTATGCCAGCAAGGTTACGGCGAAGGACGCCGAAGGCAATGTTGTGCCGGTGGGCCATATGTGCGGTCACGATATGCATGTGGCCTGGCTGGTCGGGGCGTCTACACTCCTGTCGCAGACGCGCGATGCCTGGAAGGGTACCTTGATGGCCGTCTTCCAGCCGGGTGAGGAGACCGCGCAAGGCGCTCAGGCCATGATCGACGACGGCCTGCTCAAACGCTTTCCTCAACCCGATGTCGTGCTTGGCCAGCATGTCATGGTCGGTCCCTCCGGATCCGTTGCTGGCAGCGCCGGCCCCATCACCTCCGCGGCCGACAGCCTGCAAATTCGTCTTTTTGGCCGTGGCGCGCATGGCTCGATGCCGCAGGCAAGCATTGATCCTGTCGTCATGGCGGCGTCCGTCGTGCTACGGCTGCAGACTATTGTTTCCCGCGAGGTTGCAGCCAACGATGCGGCGGTGGTCACGGTTGGCGTGCTGCAGGCGGGCACCAAGGAAAATGTCATTCCTGACGACGCCGTCATCAAGCTCAATGTGCGGACATTCGACGCTGGCGTGCGCAAGCATGTGCTTGCCGCCATCGAGCGGATAGTCAATGCTGAGGCCGAAGCCTCGGGCGCGCCGCGCAAGCCGGAGATCACGCCGCTCGACCGCTACCCGCTTAACGTGAATGACGAAGCCGCCAGCAACCGCATCGCCGAGGCGTTTCGCGGTTATTTCTCGCCAGATCGGGTGAAACATACCGGCCCAGCCCCAGCGAGCGAGGATTTTGGCTGCTTCGGCACCGCATGGCAGGTGCCCTCGGTGTTCTGGTTCGTGGGCGGCAATGATCCCAAAGTCTATGCCAAGGCCAAGGCGGCGGGAAAGCTGAACGAACTGCCGGTCAATCACAGCCCGCAATTCGCGCCGGTTCTGCATCCCACCCTGGAAACAGGCGTCGAGGCGTTGGTCGTTGGCACGTTGGCCTGGCTCGGTGCGGCGTGACATTCGCCTGCCAGGATTGTGGTTGTCGGGATTGCCTTTTGCGCTTGCATGCGAACTTTTCTGAAGTCGTTTCGCGCTTGCGGTCTGGCATTTTGGAGCGCCGAACGTCCCCTCAGATGGACAAAGAAGATCGGGTACTTGATTGAGCCCGGATTTACCCAAAACCGGTATCAGTCCTGCACCCTAGCCTTCACGAGTAGGAACGGCATGGTCGCCATTGGAACCTTCGTGCACGTTCTCGACTTGGTCGGAACCTTCGTCTTTGCGATCAGCGGCGCAGTTGCGGCAGTCAATCGGCGCCTCGATATTTTCGGCATTCTCGTGCTCTCATTCGTTGCCGGAAATTTCGGTGGGATTACCCGGGATCTCTTAATTGGCGCAGTGCCGCCGGCGGCCCTGACTGACGGACGATATCTGCTGGTTTCGGTTCTCGCCGGTCTCATCGTTTCCTTCTGGTATGCCGGTGTCGACAGGCTGCGCGAACCCGTTCTGTGGTTCGACGCGGCGGGACTGTCGCTTTTCGCCGTCGCCGGTGCGCAAAAGGCAACTCAGTTCGGATTAAGCCCGGTAATGTCAGCCCTGCTCGGCATGTTGACTGGCATCGGTGGTGGCATGTTGCGGGATGTTCTTCTTGTGGAAATTCCACAGGTGTTGCGTTCCGATCTATACGCTGTGGCAGCACTGGCCGGTGCATCCATCGCCGTCGTCGGCAATATGCTCGGTTTTTCCTATGGCATCTCGGCATTGGCCGGAGCAATCTTGTGTTTCGGCCTTCGCTTCATGGCGATCAGACATGGCTGGCATCTGCCAGTCGCCCATCTGTCGGCGCAGCGGCGCGCTGAAACAGATAATTCGAGCGATGAGGAGCCACGCTGAATCCTCGGTCGCGGTATGTCCACGGCCTCCGCCGGGCACCGTCCGGCCTCTCGTGGCGCCTACGATCCGTTGCGGGCCGCAACATTCGAGAACAACGCACCGAGGCCCTCCGCCATGGTCGGATGCGCCAATATGGCGTCGCGCAGGTGCGTGTATGGCAGGCCGGCGAGCATGGCCGTCTGTACCGTGGCCATGACCTCGCCCGCTTCCGGGCCGACCATGACAAAGCCAAGAATTTGGTCGTCATCCGCGGAGATGATCGCCTTCATGAACCCCGTGGTTTCGTCGATGGTTCGCGTGCGCAACACCGCCTTCATCGGAAGCCGCGCGACCCGCACCGCCATACCCTTGCGCATCGCCTCATCTTCGTTCAGACCCACCCGCGCGAGGGGCGGATCGGTGAACATGCAATACGGGACCAGCCGGTCCCGTGTCGTGCGAATTCCTCCAGCGAGGTTATCGCGGATGATCCGGAAATCGTCGTAGGAGACATGCGTGAACTGTGGGCTGCCGGCACACTCCCCGATCGCCCATACGTTGCGCGCGCTTGTCTCCAGCCTTTCGTTGACATGAATATATCCGCGATCGTCGAGCTTGACGCCCGCCGCTTCGAGTCCGATTCCCGCTGTGTTGGGAACGCGGCCGGCCGCCACCAGAATGTCGCTGCCTTCCATGGTCCGCTCGCCCGAGGGCGTGCGCAGCACGAGGCTGATTGTTCCACCGGATTGACCTTTCACCCTGAGAATATCCGTCGACAGGCGTATGTGGATGCCTTCCGCGGCCAGGAATTGCTCTACTTCGCCACCGACATCGGCATCTTCGCGGCGGGCCAGCCGAGATCCACGATCAATGACGGTGACCCGGCTGCCGAAGCGACGGTAGGCCTGGGCCAGTTCGAGACCGACATAACCGCCTCCCAGCACGATCAAATGCGAAGGGACATAGTCGAGATCGAGTGCCTCGATATTGGTGAGCGGCGCTGCGTCAGTCAGGCCGGGCACGTCCGGGATCGCGGGGCGGGTCCCGACATCGAGGAAGATTTGATCAGCACTCAGGACGCGTGTTCCACCGTCGTTCAGGCCTACCTCGATCGTCTTCGATTCCACCATGCGACCACTACCCATGACAAGTTCGGCGCCGCTCGCCTTGTAGTTTTGCAGATGCATCGCGATCAGGCCTTCGACCATGTCACGCTTCCGCTGGCGGACTTTGCCCATGTCGACCGTAACCGCACCAGTCCGCGTGCCGAATTTAGCGGCATGGCGCGCCAGATCCGCGACCTTCGCGCTCCAAATTTCATTCTTGCTGGGGAGGCAGTTGATGTTGGGGCAGGAACCGCCAATCCATCTTCGTTCCACGACCGCGGTCCGACGCCCTGATTTTGCCAGGTGCCACGCGAGATACTTGCCGCCCTCGCCGCTTCCGAGAACCAGGGCATCGAACTGTTCCGGCAGGGCCATCACCATCTCCGCCAGGCCATCGCATCTGAACGGATTCATTCGACGCGGCTTGGGCCTTTGTTTTTATGCATCCCCTCATCCCAAAGCAGATCAGTATTTGGGCGACATGCACAGGGTTGAGAGCGTCATGTCACACCGTGACTTCCGCTCAATGCTGGACCACAACGGCCCTATTTCTTCGCCGACGCAGCCATAGGACGACAAGCCCGATCAGCACCAGCGCGCCGACGACCATGGCCACTCGTATGGCCGGAACCAGCATGGATTTCTGCGTGCCGGCGCGCAGCTCCGAGACTTGCCCAACGTCCACTTTGGCCGCCGGGTTGCCAAAATGCTGAATCAGATAGGTGCCCAGCGTGGCAATTTGCGTATCCGAAAGTTCCTTCGCGAAGCCGGGCATCAGAACGTCCGGTTGGCGACGCAGGCCCTCCAGCATCACCATCACCAAATTGTTGGAATTTTCTCGGCCGAGCGCGGTGTTGTGCAGCAGCGGCGGCAGACCGCCTTCGAAACTGCCCTGCCCTTGTGCCTGATGGCAGCTCGCGCAATAGGCGTCGTAGAGCTGCGGGCCGCTCATTTTGTCGCGATCCTGCGGCAACGCAAAGCCGCGGATACTCTCCAGTTCGTCCGAAGGACTGCCCCATGCAAAGACCGGCTTCGTGTCGACGGCATCGTGAGCCGCCGGTATGGATTTCACGTAGACCGCGATCGCCTGCAAATCTTCAGGCATCAGGAATCGCAAGCTGTTGTCTACCGCTTCCGCCATCGGACCGGCCGCCTGGCTCTTGCCGGCGGCATGGCCGTCACGCATGTAAGTGACCAGTTCCTCGACGCTCCACCCGCCCACACCACTGTTGGCATCGGAGGTGATGTTGGGTGCATGCCAGAAGCCGACATCGCCGCCGGCCATTTCGCTGGAGGTCTTTTCCGCCATGAATAGATTGCGAGGCGAATGGCAGGTACCGCAATGCGTGGGTCCACGCGCCAGATAGGCGCCGCGGTTCCATTCGGCGTCATGCGCCGGATCGGGCTTGTAAGGGCCGTTGTCGAGGAACAGCAGGTTCCAGGCCGCCATCGACAGGCGAATGTTGAACGGAAACGGCAGTTTCGTTTCGGCGGGGCTAGTCTCGACCGGGGCCACGCCGTTCATGAAAAACGCATAGAGTGCCTCGACGTCGTCGCCCGACAGCAGTGCATAGGCCGTATAGGGCATGGCCGGGTAGAGATGCTTGCCGTCGGCACGCACGCCCTTGCGCAACGCCGCGCCGAACTGCTCCAGCGTATAGCTGCCGATACCGTTTTCCTTCGACGGGGTTATATTGGTTGACATAATGGGCCCGATCGGCGTTGCAAGCGGCAGGCCGCCCGCCATCACCGCGCCGCCGGGAGCGGTGTGGCAGGCCACGCAATCGGAGGCAGTAGCGATATACTTGCCGCGGGCAATCTGATCCATATCCGCGCTAAGAGCAGGGTTCACGGCAATCGACAGCGCCAAGGCAACACCTGAGCGGCGAAACAGGCGAGGCATGGCGCGGCTCATGATTTTGCCGCGCCGCCAGCAGCGCCGGTCGAGGCCGCTTGCTGTCCCAATATGTGCGCAACCGAGCGCAGTGCTACCGCCAGGCCATTTTCCGTCGAATTGCAAGTCGCCGCTGTCGGCAGCACACCGGTGCTGGCGAGAAACAGGTTCTCGTGATCGTGCGCGCGACCATAGCCGTCGCAGACCGAGGTCTTGGGGTCGCTGCCCATGCTCAACGTGCCGCAAATATGCTGGTTGTTGGCGAAGTCTCCGTTCTTGCTGAAGCGCAGATTGGTGCCGCCCATCAGCTCGGCAATGCGCCGAAAATCCTGCTGGGATCGCTCATGGCCCCGCACGGTATAGTCGGCGATCGCATAATGCGCCTCGGGCTTCGGGATGCCCATCGCGTCCTTTTCCGAACTGAGCGTGATCCTGTGCTCAGGGTCCGGCAGGACTTCGAGCACGTTCTTCACGTTCATCTCGCGCGCCGCGCTGAAGCGCAGGCGCTTTTCCAATTCAGCGCCGTAGACACCCGCTGCTATCAGGCTCTTCGTCGCACCGTCGACCCGCGAGATATTGGTGAAATCGAGCCGGTAAGGCGCATGCTCCGAGCGGAACGCGCCGTCGCGCATGGTGTTGATGGAGCTTGGGCTTTGCGGCCCGCGCCCCAGCCACACGTCCTCGTCCGCGTCGAAGGTCAGCGACGTGCTGGGATGATCCATCAAATTGCGCCCGACCATGTCGGAGCTGTTGGCGAGGCCGTTCGGGAACTTGTCGCTGGCCGAAAGGAGCAACAGGCGCGGGCTCTCGATGCCGTTAGCGGCGACGATGAAGGTCTTGCCAGTCACCCGATGCGAGGCCTTGTCGGAATCGTAGTAGAGTGCCGCCGCGATGCGACCCTTTTCGTCATGTTCGAGCTTGTAGACATTGGCGTTGGCGATCAGTCTTGCACCAGCTGCTTCGGCGGCCGCCGCGGCAAGCCCGCCATGATACTGGGCGTCGATGGGGCAGATCGGCTGGCAGGAGTTGTTGCCGCAGCAGGCTGGCCGGCCGTCATAAGGGCGGCTGTTGCGCGCCGTGGTATTGGACACGACCGGATAGTCGGAGACAAGCCGTTCGCGCAGGCGGCGCATGGCATAGGGTTCGGCCACAGACTCCATCGGAAACGGCTTGTTGCGCGGCGAACCGGTGTTGGGCGCACCCGAAACGCCCATGATCTCCTCCGCCTCCTGGTAGAATGGTTCGAGGTCGTCGTAGCTCATCGGCCAGTCGACGCCGACACCATAGAGGCTCTTGATCCTGAAATCGTTGCGTACGTTGCGCCAGGCATGCGCCGCCCAATGCCACGTCGTGCCGCCGACCTGCCTGATGTACTCGGCCGCGTAGGGATATGGCCCGGCCTGGATGAGATGGTTGTTCGGCTCAGGTTGGTAAACCGGGTGCGGCGCCCAGGAGGCGGGCGGATATGGCGACATCCAGTCGCTGCGGCGGGTGGAGTTGCGGAAGCGCGCCACCAGTTCGCCGCGGGTGACGCGGGGGCCCGCTTCGAGGATGATCACCGACGCACCCGCGAGCGCCAGCTTGTGCGCCACCAGTGAACCCATGATCCCCGAGCCGACGACGATAAAATCCGCTGACAGGATGTCGGCCATCATATTCCCTCAGATCGGTTTTCTGATCCAGCTGCCATAGGCCCCATAGGCGTAGGTCGGCGGCTTCAACACATCGGCAACTGCCTGCGCGTTGAGTGCCGTCTCAAAAGCGAGACAGCGCGCCTTCGCGCCGTCGCCGACGATGCCCATGTACCAGGCCGTCACGATCCGCCAGGGCACAAGCTTGAGCGGCGAATTTTCGTCGTTGAGAATCTTCTGCAACTGCATGGGATCGATCTTGCGCTGCTCGATTGTGTCGAGCAGCGCCTTGGCGGCCGCCGGAAACCCGGGCTCGTCGGCGACAAGCGCTGCGTATAAGCGTCGGGCTTGCGCCTGATCGAGCGACTGGCGGCCGACCAGAATGGCGGAAACCGCCAGGAAAGCACCGCTATCCGCATCGGTCTCCTCCTGGGCCAATGCCCAAGGTATCAAAGAGGCCGTATAGGCTGAAACCAGCCCAAACAGCATCAGTCGCCGGCTAGGATTCGGTGGATCGATTGAATCGGCAAGCCTTTCCACGACCTGTCCTCGCTAAGCGCAACGCACAATCGCTGCTTTGACTATCGCCTCAAATCGTCAAAACCCGAAATAAGGCGATGCGACCAGCGTGGCTGCTCCGTCGCCCAGAAGAAACACTGCAAAAAGAGCCGCAGCCCAGAACGCCGGATATTCCCAGCCGCCGTCGGTGTTGCTGAACAGCCATCCCTTTTTGCCGTGCACGGTGACGATGGTGCCAAGGATGAGCGGCACCAAAAGCAGGGCGACATAGCGCGGATAAATGCCCAGGATGAGACAGGCCGCGCCACCCAGTTCCGCCACGATCGTCACATAGGCCAGCCAGCCGGGCAGCCCAAGCGACTTGAAAAAGGCAACGGTGCCGGGAATGGTGAAAACCCTGACTTTGAGCATCGCGCGGCGATGAACATCGCGCCGAGGCAAAGCCGTAGCAGAAGGTCCCGCTACCTGATCGATCATGGGCTTCCCCCCGGTCACGGCAATGCCAGACGACCGACGCGCTGAGTGCCCTCCAGCCTACGCTGGCCCTGTCGGGAGTCAATGCCGCAAGGGTAGTTGCCAGGGCTGCGAACTCGGGTTAACGCGCTTTGGGGATTGCGGCTGATCTGATTCCATGGGGGTCCCATGATTCGGAGCCTCGCCATGACCACTGTCGCCCTTGAAGGATTCGAAAAGTCCCGCCTGAGGTCGCTTCTCGAGCATTTTGGCGAGATCGAAGACCCGCGTGAGCCGTGGCGGGTTGCCCATCCGCTGCCCGAGGTGCTGCTTCTGGTCGTCTGCGGCACGATCTGCGACTGCGAGGATTACGACCTGATAGCAGCGTGGGGAAATGCCCATCTTGACTTCCTGCGCCGCTATCTGCCCTACCATCACGGCGTGCCGGGCGGCCGCTGGCTGACTTTGCTCATGAACCGCATCGATCCGGCGCTGTTTGCCGGCGCCTTCACCGCGTGGGTGCGCGAGACGTGGCCGGACAAGCCCGACTTCGTTGCCATCGACGGCAAGACCTCGCGGCGCAGCCACGACAAGAGCGCAGGCAAGGCGCCGCTGCATCTGGTTTCCGCCTTCGCCACCACCGCACGGCTGGTGCTCGGCCAGGAGGCCGTGGCCGACAAGAGCAACGAGACAACGGCCATTCCCGTGCTTCTGGAGCGCCTCGGCGCCAATGGCGGCCTCCTGGGCGCGCTCGTCTCCATTGACGCCATTGCCACAAATGCCGCCATCGCAACCGCAATCCGCGCTCACGGCGCCGACTATCTGCTCGCAGTCAAGGCCAATCAGCCGACATTGCGCGCCGAGATCGAGCGCTACTTCGACGACGCGCCGCAAGACAGCCTCGACAGCTTCACCGACCTCGACAAGGGCCATGGCCGCATCGAGGAACGCGTCGTCACCGTCAGCCGCGAGACTGGATGGCTCGCAGGCCAGCGCCGTTTCCCCGGCGAACTGCGCCTGCCTGAGGTCAAGGCCATCGTCCGCGTCACTTTTCACGCACCGGACTGAAGGACAGGAGCCGCTTCGATACCCGCTACTTCATCGCCTCCGCCGACCTCACCGCCGAACGGGCCGCCCACGCCGTGCGCGGCCACTGGCTGATCGAGAATGCCCTGCACTGGACCCTTGATGTCGTCTTCAAGGACGACCAGTCGCGGCTCAGAAAGGGCCATGGCGCCCACAACATGGCCATCGTCCGCCATTTTGCCCTCAACCTCGTCCGGGCAATCAACGACAGGCAGTCGATCAAACTGAGGCGCAAAAAGGCCGGATGGAGCCCCGACTACCTCGCCTCAATCCTCGGTCAACTTCCCCGTTAACCTGGATTCGCAGCCCTGGGGTAGTTGCTGGGTAGTTGCCTGACGGACTGCAAGATCACGTCGTTCGGGACCGGTTATGCGGCCCGAGATGAAGCGCAACATGCCATGCATGGTTGCGTTGGCATCGCGTCGGGAATGAAACGGCATCCAGACACGATTTTGACGGTTAACGAGCTGCGCCTTGGTTAAACGGCGTCACGCCCGAAATTCCGTTGGCATGAGGCGACGCCGTTGGCGTGCCGCGCAACGGAGCGGCGGCAATCTGTTCTTAGCCTTGCTGATTTTCCGGTGCCAAGGACTGATGTGCATCTGAACGAGAGATTTCAAGTATGACCACGCTCGACTTGCACGGAGCTTGGTGGTTTGGTGTCTGGCTGAAGCGGCGAGGAACGGGACATGGGAAGGCTCGGTCGATTCATACTCTGGCTGTTTATCGCGCCGGGCGACATTATCTCGGATCGACTTGGCGTCACCAAGGAGCAAAACCGCGACCTTGTTCGCATGCTTTTTAATTCGCTCTTCTGGATATTGATTGTCATCATCGGCTTGGCAATCTGGACATCACGAATGTCAGCGTTCCAATAACTAGGCCACCGTTTGATTCAGAGAATGGCGGCAGGCCGAGATAACGCAAGAACACCGGCCAGAACGAGTTTGATCGAGCCCGCAATATTGCGCTTGGTGTTTGACTTCAGCTCAGCGGCGTCTTCAAAGGAAAGTCGCGACGCCCCTTTCCGGCAACTTTGTCATCGCGATGAACGAGGCCAGTCCGACGGTAATTGCCGGCAGCAGGATGTGCCAGCCAATCAGCCAGGCAAATTTCAGCCGCGACAGGAATGCACGATTTCCATTGCTCGCCTCCTCAAATTCGCCGAGAGGGAAATCTGGCTGTGCAAAGCAATGGCAATTAGAGCACTTGCTAAACGCTGTGGTCATCGACATCTTTCTCGAGTGCATGTCCAGCCTCTTCAAGGCTGTAAACAAGGCGAGGCGGCAGGCACAGCGGGAAGCGAACCGCGAACGCCTCGGGGCAATGATCATGCGCTATTACAGAATCTTCATCCGCGATCACAAGAGCAGCGGGACTTGCGAGCAGGGTGCCGAGATCCTCGAGGAGATCCAGAGTCAGCTCGACGACACGCCGCAGTCCGACGACGTCCGCATCCGCATCCAGCTCAAGGCAGAGCGCACGAAAGCGCCCGACCCTGACGTGACTCCTAAACCGGAGACCACACAGGCAGCCTCTTCGGCGCGCCTTTCTGGATTCTGTCCCTGCTGACGGGCGTCTTCCTGAACAAGGGGCCGAAGCAGATCCGGTACATGCTGAAGCAGCGGGAGATCGATCCGAACTCCTTGACGTCGCAGCAGATCAACGGTGATGGTCACTAGCCGAGGTCACCAGGGAGTCTCGAGAGGATCCTCGCGGAAGCGCCGGTCAATCTTGGGCAGGCGTTCGCCCCGGATATTGGCATCAAGGCCGCGCAGGCGCTTGTAGATGGACAAGAGTTCCACGATCACCGTCCACGAATTGATCAGAAACTGCATAGACGTACGTACCTGCAGGAAGGCGTTCAGAATCTGGTTCATGGCACCTAGCGTGATTTTGCCAGCCACAATATTTGGTCCCAGTACGACGTAGGGGAAGATGTTATCTACCTGTAAATAAGTCAGTCGAACCACATTGAAGTAAACGTAGTTGAGATAAAGTCGAAAGTAATTGCGCCGGATGTGCGAGAAGAGTTCCGCGATCGTCGCCGGCTGCGCCCGCTCGGCGCTATCCTCGCCATGAACAAGCTCCTTGCGGTAGGCCGCCTCAACCCTCTGGTTACGAAATTGTAGCGCCGGCAAGCGGATGCCGACGAGAGCGAGCAAACCCGTTCCGAAAATAGACCAGACGACAACGGCGACGACGAGTGCATAAGGCACGTGCCCAATGAGCGGCAGTTCGGTCACATCGGCGGAGAGGCGGAGCAGGACGGGCAGGAAGGCGACTAACGTCATGACCGACTCGATGAAATTGATGCCCAGGGTTTCTATCGTCGAGGCGAAGCGCATTGTGTCGTCTTGCACGCGCTGCGAGGCACCTTCGGTGGTGCGCAGCCGGCTCCAATGCGCCATGTAGTAGCTGTTCATGGCCGTACGCCAGCGGAAGATGTAGTGACTAGCGAGGAAGCGCGTCAGCACGCCGACGCCGACACCGACGCCGACGATCCCCGCGAGCCCGCCGATCTTTGTGTAGAACTCGGCCAAAGTGACAGGCGCCGATCTGGACAAGGCGGCCTCGATCAGATTGTAAAAAGGTCCGTACCAATTGTTGATCGCGACGCTGGCCTCAACCTGAATGTAGTTGGTGAAAATGATGAGGGCGGAACCGAGAATGGACCAGAGCGCCCAAGGGTGCGGCGCCATAAACATCCAGAATGCCGCGAATATGCCTAATGCGATCGCGAAATAGATATCAAACCAAAGAAATGGCCCGGACCAGAAATACGAGGCATCGACCCGCGGCATCGTCCCGGGCGGAAGCGGCGGCAGGCCTATAGACACGCCCGCGTGCTTGCCGACGACATACCACAGCGTCATGGCGAGGACGGTCCACAAAAAAGCTGAGAGGAAGAACAGGCGCGGCCTGGGAAAGAACGATACGAACACGAGAGGCTCTCCTTCAACTACGCAACGCGAAAGCGCCATCTGACGCAGGCGCACAAAGCTCCCGAAGGGCTATTTGGGATGACTTGACAAGTGGCGGAGCCAGGGTGAGATCGAGCGACGGCCGACCACCCGATCCGACAAAACCGCCTTCAGCTTGCGCTTCACTCCGGGATTGGTTTGCTTCAGGCTGCCGGACATGTCGTTCAGCGAGTTCGCGCGCCATTCTATGGACTTCTGCCTGCAGTCTGAGGACCTGCCCCATCCGGATAGCCACGTCTATTCCATGGACGGCAGGGTTCCTCTTGGCCGTCGGCATTGGTCACCAGCTTCACATTGTCGTGTTTTCGCCAGCATTGGATCGATGTAGATTACCTGCGCGTGGGCCGACTTGGTACCTGCCGTCGACCAAGGCAGCCTGCGCGCTCCAGTCAGCCTCCTCGCCCGGTAGATAATCGTTCGAGGATCAGGCGCTTTCCGGTTGGCGCGGGCGCATAGGCGAACGAAGCACAGCCTAGGCAGCTGCCGATGGCGATCAAATGATAGTGTTCAAGCAACCCATCCTCCCGGCGGCAAGGCGGCGCTCAGCGCTGTCCATCCCTAAACGGCGCACGACGCCAATGTTTCCGCCGTGGCCCATTTTCGCCATTCGGCCCGGAACAACACTCCGAACCCGTCGTTAGATGGCCATATCCAGGAGAGGATGTATGGCCAAGGTGGTGGTGATCACAGGTGCCGGCGCGGGCGCCGGTCGCGCCACCGTCGAGGAGTTTGCTCGAGAGGGCTTCGATGTCGGCCTGCTTTCGCGTGATGCCGCGCGGCTTGAGCGGGCAGCCAATGATGTGCGGCGGTACGGCGTAAACGCGCTGCCGATTCCGACGGATGTCACGATCCTGCCGCGGTTGAGGCGGCCGCGGATCGGGTCGAAGCGGAGCTCGGTCCAATCGACATTTGGGTCAATGTCGCGATGGCGACGATATTTTCCCCCGTCGCCAAGCTGACTGCCGAAGAGGTCGAGCGCGGCACCAAGGTGACTTACCTCGGACAGGTACATGGTATGATGGCCCGGCGCTGAAGAGAATGCGCGTGCGAAATCGCGGAACCATCGTCAACGTCGGGTCGGCACTGGCCTATCGTTCCGTGCCGCTGCAATCGGTTTACTGCGGCGCCAAAGCAGCGATCAGCGGGTTTACCGACAGTCTGCGTTCCGAGATCATCCACGACAAGCTCGATGTACACCTGACGATGGTCGACCTGCCTGCGGTCAATACGCCGCAATTCGACTGGGCGCTCAACAAGATGGGGCGCAAGGCCAAGCCGGTCGCCCCGATCTTCGAGTTCCTCGTTCGCCTCACCAGGCGCGGATCCTGCAGGCTGTCCGTGAAGCCCGTGGCGCGGACTCCGCGCAGCTGATCGATCACATGAAGAAGGACATCGTGGCGCGTGAAGCCGCCCGTCTTCTCGAAGGATCGAACTGGCTGCCCGAGCCGCTGCGCCTCGACGTCGACGAAGTGGCTGACGATACCGGCGACGCCGTCGCCGGCGAGCTGCCGGACGAGGCGGCGCTCGATGGCGATGCCGCCGAACTGCCAGCCTTTCTCGCCGAGGGTGCGGGTGCGTCCTCCGATGAGCCGGTGACCATCGACGACAGCGACGAGACGGACCACCTCCAGGCTGCCGAATAGGCCCTCCCGTTCCGCACCAGGCCCGGCACATCAGCCAGGCCCCCGAAATCGACATGGTCCGCGTGCTGCAGGCCCTCGGCGACAGCCCGGAGCTTCCGCATCTGGCCGAAAACAGCGAGGCGGCCGAGCACTGGCTTGCCGGCAACTCCTGCGGCCGCGCCTATCTCGATGAGGTCTCCGCCGACGAGATCGGCGCCGATGTCATCGAGGGGCGCGCGGCCGCCTGATCGTTTCACCGGATAAAACCAACCGATGATGGGCCTGGGGTCGCGAGCGATCGCCGGGCCTGTTTCGTTTCATGGAGGCCGACATGTTCGACTGGAACAGAAGTTGCTCCTATGACGAGCAGCATAAGAGACGTTTTCACACGACAGCTCGTTAAAAGCTGAAGAAACTTGCCGCCGAACTTGCGCTTCCGCTGGGCAGCTATGATCTGCGCTCAAACAAGGCGGGCATAGCCGTCTCCGGTGAAATCACCTGCACTCCTTGATAGGGACCAATGGGACACCCCTTCGCCTCGCCGTGTCCTTCCCTGCATGCCGCTACATTCCGAAGTCTGGTGTGAGCAACAGTTCGGCTCGGTCAACGTGACAGTGATAATCAATGGCACTAAGATGACCGACCCCATCACTGGTCGCAACCGTGAGGAAGTGGCCGGAATCGTTACGTCTGCAATGGCAAGTTTAAGTTTGACGGCGAGAGCCGCTAAAGGTTTTCCGCTCGTCCCGTGCTCAGCTACCAGCACGGGCCAACGCTGCTGTGGCCGGCTATCTGCCAGGCTCGGAAACCAGAACAATGCCAGCGGCCAAGCTCTCCTCTTCGAGGACATCTGTCACATCACCGATGCTGGCTTCCGCATCTGGGTGAGCCATCGCCAGTTCCTTTGCCTTGGATTGCAGGTCAAACGAAAACTGCCGACGCTTCTTTGCCGCTGCTACCGCGTCTGCAATATCGACTGCCAAGGTGAGTGCGGGCATTTGATTTCTCCCCAAGTGCCGCAGCGTCTACCCCAAATATGGCAGACATTCGACCAAGCCGACATTTACGCGGATGGGGCGTCCCAGCCCGCGCTGCATTAGCGGAGACGAGCAGACTAGAGCGTTGGTGTGGAACGCAAGCAGGGGCGCCCCACGGCAGCCGCCTGAGGGGAAGGACGGCGGCTGATCCTGCGGCAAGAGAGCGGGGCTGAGGGCGGTTTGCACCGTGCAACGTAAGTCGCGCATGCCGCACGCATCCGTTGCTTGCTCTCGCGCAATCCCCAACTCTGCTTCGCTAGGACGTAGTGACGATTTAACGGGTTGGGATTCCCAAGGAAGGGCAAATCAGATTCAACGCTGATTTTTGGAGGTCAGCGATGGACTGCGATGCGCTTCGAGACGATCAGTGGGAACGGATCAAGGGCTTTGTGCCTGGCGGTACGAAGGGCAAGCGCGGCCCGCGCACCGACAACCGGAAGTTCCTCGATGCCCTGCTGTGGATGGCCCGCTCGGGTGGGCGCTGGCGTGATCTACCCGAGCGGCTCGGCGACTATCGATCCGTGAAGCGGCGCTACTATCGCTGGATCGAAATGGGCGTTCTCGACGAGATGCTTATGGTTCTTGCGCGCGAAGCCGATCTGGAATGGCTGATGATCGACTCGACCATTGTGCGCGCTCATCAGCACGCCGCCGGTGCGCGCCGGTCAAAAGGGGGGCGGATGCCCAAGGTCTGGGCCGGTCTCGCGGCGGCCTGAGCACCAAAATCCATGCGGCAGGCGATGCTCTTGGGTTACCGGTTCGCCTGATCGCAAGCCCAGGGCAGCGTAATGACATCGCCTTCGCGCATGATCTCGTCGACGGCTTCGAGACCGGCGCAGCGATCGCCGACAAGGGCTATGACGCCGACCATTTGCTTGAAAAGATCGCAGAAATAGGCGCCGACGTCGTCATCCCGCCCAAGCGCAATCGAAAGCATCAGCGTCCCTACGACGCTGATCTCTACAAGGAGCGCAACATCATCGAGCGTTTCTTCAACAAACTCAAACAGTTCCGCCGCGTCGCAACTCGATACGACAAGCTGCTCGCCAACTTCATGGGCTTTGTCAAACTTGCAGCTATCGCCATCTGGCTCAGGTAGTTAAATCGTCACTACGCCCTAGGAGTGCCGATACGGGAGCGGCCCGGTAGCCGTCGGGTTTGGGGTGTGCCAGCGGACCAATCGGCGGGGGCTCGGAAAGAAACACGGCACCGGCTGACGACAAATATACGCCCCTGCCTGAATGATCGGCAGGCATCCATAAGGACGAAGCTGGGGTAGCACAAAGGCAGGGTGTGCCGGAAGTACCAGAGCTGCTAATTGCCGCGGGGTCTGCCTCTCGATCCCGGAGCGCTATCACGCGGATTCGCGCCGAATCTGGCAGTACGCGGATCTCGTAGCCACAGAGACTTCCTTTCCAGTATCTCATCGCGGCCGAGATCAACGGCCGATCGGCCTTTCGCCGCGGCGATCAAATAGTCGGCTCTGTTCGTTCGAAAGTCGCCTTTTTGGACAGACATCGTTTTCCTCCCGGGTCCGCAGCTTTCCCACCCTTAGCCTGGACGGAGACACTAGCTGCCGATGCATCGCGGGAGTCTACAAATTTACGATTGTGTTAAAATGATACACTTCCACACCCGAGCCTCAACACGCCGTCCCGCCACACCTGATCAGGATTGGGATTGACGGCTGCGGCCAGTAAGGATTGTCAATCCGCCGAAACGCTTCCCCGTTGTTGGATGCCATTTTCCCGGGCGGCATCCGGCCCGGTCTGCATCGACGAATTAAACGCCGTTAGAAGCTGGAATCGCCGTTATTGAGGGAGACAGCTGGTGGGATCCCTGCCCATTTTGCACAAGCTCCGATGTAAGGCCATACGTGACAGCCGAGGCCTGGGGCGGGTATCACGGCTCAAACCACATCAACACGTCACCAGGTTCGCCGGAGTCTTGGCGAGGCGAAATTCATGCGTTTGGAGAAGCTATCACGAAAGCATGGCCGTCCGGGTCGCGCATGGCGCGCGTTACACCCCTATCCGCAGCACTCCATGCTCTGCCAGCCTCGTACACAACACGTGTGCTGGCAATATCGTTGGCTTTTGGGGGAGGTGCAGGATGAACAAGCGGGGCCCGCTGAGCCTTGCGATAGCATAGCAGTTCAAGATGCGGAATGCAGGTAACCGGTGTGAGCGCAACCACGTCGACCTCGGCGCCTTGCACGTCGTCAAGCCTTTCCTGCTCGATCCCGTGGTTGAACGAGCGCGCGGACACGCTAAGGCCGATGTTCTCGTAGTAGGCGACACTGGCATCGGTGTCGGAGATTGTTATCGCAGAATGATCGATCCCCACACACGGTTCGTGAGGCGAGCTTGCCGGCCAGCGCGAGTCGCCGCCTCCGCGGAATTGGAGAAACTCAAGCGGATGGCCTTCCGGATCTCGGAATTTGAACGCAGTAACGCCACCGGACGAGGCCGGCAGGCGCTGCGGCCCGCCCGTGGAGATGGGCGTCCAGCCCGCCACGGTCGAAAGCCGTTGAAAGGCTTGGTGCATGTCTGTGACGGCGATCGCAAAATGCTGGAACACCAGGTCCGAAGCAGACGATCCGGACGGATAAGGGTCGCCCGACAGATCGAACTGCAGGAGTTCGATGGTCTGGCGTCCAATGCCAAGCGTGATCCGGTCGGCGGCGCCGCTCAGGCCCATCAGTTGCTCGAATTGCGGGCCGCCGAGGCGGTCCTTTGCGAGTCGGCGACAGCCGAAGGCTTTTTCGTAGAACCGGGCGCCGCCTTCGGCATCGGCCGTCGTAAGGCTGAAACAGGCGATCCTCTCGATGGACGGCACGTCGGCGGTCATGGCCACGACACCCCGCGGCGATTGAGGAAGATGGCATAAAGCGTGTGCGAGCCGCCAATAAAGAGCCTGTTCCGGAACGGGCCGCCGAACGTCAGATTGGAAACGCGGTACGGGACCAAGATCTTCCCGAGCAGTTTGCCCTCCGGTGCGATGCAGTGAACACCGTCCGCCGCGCTGGACCAAAGGTTGCCGTCTCCGTCGACGCACAGCCCGTCCGCATAGCCGGGCTCTATCTTATGGAAGATTTCGCCGCTAGCGAGCGCGCCGTCCGGCGCGACATCGAAGGCCATGATGTACCGCTTGGGATCGTCGGTGGTCTGATCGCCGGTTTCGGCAACGTAGAGACGTCTTTCGTCAGGGGAAAATGCGAGGCCATTCGGACCGTCGAAATCGCCGGACATAACGGCGATCCGCTTGGTTTGCGGATTGAACCGATACAGCGCAGGCGGCTGCTCGGAAGGCTGGCAGCCGCCTTCATAGTCGGTCTGAATGCCGTAAAGTGGATCGGTGAACCAGATCGAGCCATCCGACTTCACGACCACATCGTTCGGCGCGTTGAGGCGCTTACCGTCGTGCCGATCAACCAGCCGCGTGACCGTGCCGTCCCATTCGGTCCGAAGCAGGCACCGCTTGCGGTGCGAGCAGGAGATCAGGCGGCCCTGTGTGTCGCGCGCCTGCCCGTTGGCGTAGCCCGAGGGAGCGCGATAGACGGATACGCTTGCGTCTTCGATCCAGCGCATGGTCCGGTCGCGCGGCAGATCCTGGAACAGGAGGCAGTTTGCGTCGCCCATCCACACCAGCCCCTCGATCCAGCGAAATCCGCCGGCGAGTTCCTCGAGCGGCGCATTCTCGAGGATATAATGGGAAAACCGTCGATCGATGATGTCGAAATTCTTCATCGCACTATCTGAATTCGCAAGGCCGAGATGGCGCGGGCACGTCTTCCAACTGAACGACCATCAACACGGCAGGCGCATCGCCCGCCGTCCCGGATCGGTGACCGCGCTTGCCGTCGACCTCCCGGCAGTTCTGATCGCCGCCGAAAGACAATTCGCCTGGCCCCATCTCGACGCGCTCGCCGTCCATCGATTCGACGAACCAGCGGCCCGAGAGGGGAACGATCCATTGCGGCTTGGGGTTCTCGTGCCATGTGCCGATCCAGCCGACAGGCAGCACGGTGACAAGCGTCGTCATCCGACCGCTCGATTTTTTGCCCTGCCACTGCGGATCGGCGGGTGGCGCTATCGACTTCAGGTCGAACTCCGTCATCGCGCATTGGGTCTGACGGCTGATGCCATCGTCGTCCGTCCATAGATGGCAATAATGAACCGTTGGCCGTGCGCTCATTTCGCTTCTCCTGGAACCAGCTGATAAGGGTTTGAGGAGGCCAGCGGATGACGCAGGAAATGCTCGACGCCGACGGCATTCGACCCGAAGGCGAGAAGAAGAAAGCCGCCGGCAAGGGAGACGTTCTTGAGGAAATCCCAAAAGACTTCCCGGCCGCTGCTCTTGCCCTTCAGCCGAAAGTCGGGCTGGCGCCAGAACTGTTTCCACAACAGCGCCGTGATGAGGCAGTAGCCAGCCAGGATCAAGGCTGCCAGTCGATCGGCGACCCCGCCCAAGATGGCGAGCGACATGAAGACCTCGACGCAAAATCCGCAGGCGATCAAAGCCGCCGCCAGCGGGCGGTTTGGAACCGCCTGGGATGCCTGATCTATCGCCAGCCTGAAGTTCAGCGCCTTGTCCAACGCGCTGAACGGCAGAAAGAGCCCTATCAACAAACAGCGCACCGCGAGAGCGATCAGGACGGGCATCGGACAACCCTTTCGATGCACGGGCGGCACCCCCGCCGAGCAGCGCATGGCCGCGTCGGACTCCATGGGCGAGAGGGCCGCGTCACCGTGGATATACGTTCAGGCACCAATTGGTTCGGAACCGACGCATCACAAAATTGTTCCCGAACATGTATCGCGATGTAACGAAACGAGCGGACCTTTTGCTTCTCCGAGGCGTTCATTCGCATCCGCGCAGTTTTCAGGGTCTGCAATATTGGCATCTGGTTCGAAGTCCGCCATGCCCGAGTTCAAGCCATTGGCCAGGCAAAAAGCCATCGTAACCGGGGCCAGCTCCGGTATCGGCGAGAGCGTCGCCATCGCCCTCGGAAGGGCGGGTGCCGATGTGGTGGTGAACTATGTCGAAGGCGAAGCTGCCGCGAACGCCGTCGTTGATCAACTTCATCAGGCCGGCAGCAAGGCTATCGCGCACAAGGCTGATGTTTCGGCGGAAAATCAGGTCGAGGAAATGTTCGAGCGCGCCATGCGCGAATTCGGCACTATCGACATTCTCGTCGCCAATGCCGGCCTGCAACGCGATTGCGCCTTTGCCGAGATGACGCTGGAAGGGTGGAACAAGGTCCTCGCTGTCAACCTGACCGGACAATTTCTCTGCGCCCGGGCCGCGACGCGCGAATTCCTGCGCCGCGGGGTCGTTTCGTCCGTCTCGCGCGCGGCCGGCAAGATCATCTGCATGAGTTCGGTGCATCAGGAGATACCGTGGGCCGGCCATGCCAATTACGCCAGCTCGAAAGGCGGCATCAAACTGCTGATGGAAAGCATGGCCCAGGAGCTTGCCCCCAAACGCATCCGCGTCAACGCCATTGCGCCGGGCGCGATACGGACACCCATCAACACGTCTGCCTGGGACACGCCAGAGGCCCTGAAGAGCCTGCTGACGCTGATCCCCTACGGGCGGATCGGGCTGCCGGAAGACATCGCGCGGGCGGCCGTCTGGCTGGCATCCGACGAGTCCGACTACGTCGTGGGCACCACGCTCTTCGTCGATGGCGGCATGACCCTCTTTCCGGGCTTTTCGACCAACGGTTAAAAACGCGATGACAGACCATTTTGACGTCATCGTCATTGGCAGCGGTCCCGGCGGGGCGTCGGTAGCGCAACGTCTGGCGCCGACGGGCAAGCGCATCTTGCTCATCGAGCGCGGCGGCTATCTGCCGCGCTCGCGCGCCAACTGGGATGCGCAGGCGGTGTTCGTGGATGCCGCCTATCAGGCGAACGACATCTGGTATGACAAGGACGGCAAAAGTTTTCGCCCCGGCCTGCATTATTATGTCGGAGGCAATTCGAAGGTCTATGGCGCGGCGCTCCTTCGAATGCGCGAACGCGATTTTGGCGAGCTTCGCCACAAGGACGGCATATCTCCCGCCTGGCCGCTGGGATATGAAGCGTTCGAACCCTATTACGCCGAGGCCGAACGGCTCTTTCACGTTCACGGCCAACGCGGCGAAGACCCGACCGAACCGCCGTCGAGCGGCCCTTTTCCCTATCCGCCCGTTTCACACGAGCCGCGCATCCAGGCGCTGCACGACGCTTTGGCGGCCGGCGGATTGCGACCGTTTCATCTGCCGCTCGGCATCCTTCTCCATGAGGAGGATGGCAAGGTCACGCCGACCAGCACGTGCATTCGCTGCGATGCGTTCGATGGATTTCCCTGTCTCTTGAACGGCAAGGCGGACGCGCAGGTCGTATGCGTCGATCCGGCGCTCAAGGCGCATCCCAATCTGATGCTGCTCACCAATGCCTACGTCTCCAGGCTCGGAACTCATGCGACGGGCAGGAAGATCAATGACGTGGCCGTGACTCGCT